>NATO01000078.1 GCA_002085385.1 candidate division Zixibacteria bacterium 4484_93 | reverse complement strand
TAAGAAAATTTCCGCCTATGTCAAGCAAATATCATAAGCCGAGCGATAGCAGCAGAAACCCAACAAGATACCCGACAACCAGATTGTAAAATTTGAGTTTGAAAGAATCATCGAGCGAGAACCCAAGAAGTGGCAACAGACCGTGCCCATCCTGAACGATGGAATTTACCAGAAGAACAGAAAAGGGGAGCATCCCCTTGGCAAAGAGTGTCAGGAAGAGAAGGTTCGGTCCCGATATCGGCGCAATGCCGACAACACCTGCCAGAAGCATCACGAGGACAAGATTGTCCGTCGTCAACTGCTGAAGATTAAACGAGGAGTCAAGCACCTCGATAACGAGAATACTCCCGAAAAGCCATAGGAATATCTTCCAGATGTGCTTTTTGATTATATGCTCCCAGATATGCTTCGTGAGGAAATGAGGCAGATGAATCCATCTTCCCGTATCATAAGGTGGATGAGAGGCAATCTCGCACTTCTTGCAGACCTGTATCCCGAGCCGACTGACGATTGTATCTCCAATCGCTCCAAAAAGTATCCCCAGAAGAAAAAGCGCTCCCCAGAGAACGGCAATCTGCCCGATTCCAAAAGAAACCGTCGGGTCAGACGCCATAGCAAGCATAACAAAAGCCTCATCACCACTGGTAGCAATGAGAGCCGCCGTCATCGCGCCAAAACTGAACACCCCCGACATATAAAACGAATCGGCAAGAAATGCCCCCGAACAGCCGGGGATAATACCCAGAACCGAGGCTAACAGATACTGGACAAAGCTCCGCTTTACAATATTCTTTTCGAGCCATTCTTTGGCTCTTATCTCTAGTATCTCCACAATAATCATAAGGATAAAAACAATCCCTGTTATCTTCAGCGAGACAAAAAGTATCTTCCGGAAGGTAATCCAGCCGCCGGTGAGAATAAAACTGTGTGCAAGATTCGCAAGCATATTCTCCCCTTTCCAGAAATTGCTTGACAGTCCGAGAGAAAAGATATATAATATAAAATTAGTGAATGAATTTCAACCTAAAAAGGAGGAATAACGATGAGGGCATTTTTCGTTTGTTTCCTGATTATCCTGTTCTGCGGGGTAGCGATGGCAGGGAACATCTCGCCGACTCTACCTCACACCGAGAAAGCGGTTGCTTTGGATATGGATATCGACACCGTTGCTTTTTTCGATATGGAGTCCGGAACGGATGAGTTCGCATTCTACCCGAACATAGACACCGTCTACTGGCACACATCTGACTTTGGCGCCTATGAGGGGAATTCTTACTGGTGCGGACTCGAGGATGTAGAGGGTTATGACAACCGCTGGTTACAGTATCTCGAAAGTCCAGTTATCTCCCTTCCCAGTGGGGCTGGCGAAGTAACCCTTTCTTTTCAGGCGAGCTACAACTGCGAGGAGCCAATGGAGGCACCTGATACCATCGGAGGAGAGGCTTACGATGGTTGGGATGGCTGGAATGTCAGAATATCGACCGATGGCGGAGACAGCTGGACGGTTATTGTTCCCGACGGTGGATACGACGGAACGAGTTTCTACGCTTTCGGCATAAATGCTGAGGGCAGTAATATCCCAGCCTTTGGCGGAGCAAGCGATGGCTGGGTTTCTCCTGTGTTCGATATAAGTAGCTATGCCGGGATGGATGTAAAGATTGCGATAGTGTTTGCCTCCGACCCGGCATACTGCACCATCAACCACAATGAGGGAGCAGGCTCCTGGGACCCTGATATGTTTGGGCTCATCGTGGATAACATCCTCGTATCGACAGGGGATGGTGGAATAGTCTTCTCCGATAATGCGGGGGATACTGGCGAGGCACAGATGGTAGGCAGGAACGCTCATCCATACCACTGGGTTACGACCGAGGATGAGAGCTTCTCGCCGACACACTCGTTCGTGGCTTATGCCGACCCTTACGCCGACATATCGCTTGTATCACCACCCATCAGGATACCTGGTGGAACAGATTCACTTACATTTGTTAGTTTCTATGTTTATGCCGACCTGCCCGATGTTGACAGCGACGAAGATGGATACCTTGATGATGATTACCTTGTCTATGCCACAAACGATGACGGTATCACCTGGACACCTCTTATCCTCGACTGGGCTCGCGACAGCTATGCCGAGGGCTGGTCTCTTATGGAAGAGGATTCTGTCCTTGCGAGGAACTGGAGCGATGGCAGCCCATTCAGGCTCGAGCTGACAGAATTCGCAGGGGAAACGATAAGGCTCCGCTGGAACATAAACTCCGACCCCGATACCATAGGCGGTGGGCTTTACATAGACGATGTGACAGTCTATACATATCGCGGATTGCACAGGGATGTCGGCGTTGGGTATATCGCAACAACACCGATAATCCTCAATGTCGATATCAACTTTACCGCTATGCTCATCAACGAGGGGCTCGACGATGTATCCGGCGTGCCTGCATTCTACTACATCTTCGATGACGAGATGAACGATATGGGACATGGAGCTCTTGCCCCATGGGCAAATATCGCTGCTGGCGGGTTTGAATACAAGACATTCACCTGGCGACCGACGGTGGCGGGAGACTATTCCTGCCTCGTCTATACCGGACTCACCAGCGATGAGAACACGGCGAACGACTCTCTCTGGTTCGATTTCACCGTGCCCGAGGCGAGTGTGAGAAACCTCGGCTACGATGATGGTATGATAGACACATTCTATGTTACTGCCGGAGGAACAACATACGGACCATTCTCATACTGGTTCACCGACACGACAGAGGGCTCTGCTTTTGCCGTTGGATTCACTCCTGGAGCGGTGGACACTGTCAGGCTTACGGAGGTATCCTATTATGTTATGACAACAGTGCCGTTCGATGTTCAGATATACTCCGACGCAGACGGTCCCGATATGGAGCTTATAACCCCTGTTCGTCTTGAGCCCGATAGTGCAGGTGTTTGGGTAGGTTACACATTCCCCGCTCCTTTGGACCTGCCTGCCGATGAGGATTTCTATGTTGCTGCGGTTCTACCGGAGACAGGGCACTATGGAATATATATCGGTGCCGATATGAGCACACCACACGACCATCACTCCTGGGTCAATCCCGGCGGAGCAGGATGGGCTAACTTCGAGGACTACTATATCGACCCGGTAAACGACATCGACCTGCTCATTCGAGCAAAGATATACATCGGCTCCGGCATCACAGTTGAGCTGGGAAATACACCGAAGCAGTATGCACTCTATCAGAACTTCCCGAACCCGTTCAATCCACAGACAAAGATAAGATTCGACCTGCCGAAAGAGGATAATGTAACCATTGAGCTATTCAACATACTCGGCGAGAAGGTAACTACAATTGTGGACAAAAGGCTTCCGGCTGGGAGGTTTTCTGTCACCTGGGATGGAACGGACGACACCGGGAAACCTCTACCCTCTGGAACATATTTCTATCGGCTGCATACAGACAACTTCACAAAGATGAGCAAGATGTTGCTTCTGAAGTAGTCTTCTTATCATCTGTTCATACGATAGCCCCCGGAAAGACTCCGGGGGTTTTTTTAACGCACCAGAAGGAAAATAAAGGAAAAAACAATAAGGAGCAAAACGGGCAGAAATAGGAGCTTATATACCTTTCCCCAGTCCGCGTCAAAGTATATCTTGCTCAAGGCGAGGCAGAGATGAACAGGTGACAGAAGCACCCCTGCGAACCCGCTCGAATAGACAAAGGCAACCAGCGTCAGATTCCCCGATATAATCGGCAGAACAATGGCGAAGCTTATCCCGATATAGGCGAAATTCACACCGGTCATAAGGCCGAGGGAAAACGGTATAACAAACAGGATAAAGACCACAGGAAGCCCGAGGGCAGAAAGAACATCTGGCAGACTGTCAAGCGCACCCGAACCCTCGATGACCTGCTTGAACACCATAACGGAAAAGACCAGAACGAGTATCTTGAACGAGAAAGCATCCTTGAGAAAGGACAAAAGCAATTTCGATGAGAGAGCCTTGCGGAGAAGAAGCATAACGAGAAAAACGAGGGATATAAGAGCAAGTGCAACGGCGAGGTCGACACCTCCAACAACAGAGCATATAACTATCATCCAGATAAACCAGAGCCGGAGGATAAAATTAAGAATATCACGGAAACTAATTTTTCTGTCTCTCTCTGCCATTATCCTCGGAAGTGGCAGGATAAAAAACAGAAGCCCAAGAAGTATCATAAAAAGGGTAAAGGGGAACTGGGAAGCCATCAGACGGGTTATCGGGACATCGAGCATCTCGGAGGCGACGATAAGCCCCGGGTAAAGCGGCCAGCAATATTCCCAGAGATGCCTGAACCAATAATTTATAACGAGTTTCTTCTCCGGCGGGAGAGAAAAAACGGCCGCACTCTTTTCAAAAAGTGGTGCAGAGAACATCGCTCCCCCAGGCATCGGCAGAAGCCCGATAACAGCAGGAAGAATGGTAACAGCAGGTCTTGGCTCACGAAAAAGTCGCGAAACAGAGTCGGCTACCGCATCCGCTTCACCTGTCTGCTTGAGCATTATTCCGATAAGAGCAATAAGATAAACTATAATATACAACCTGACGGTGGAAAAGGAGAAAACCGCCAGAAAGACGCTTTTGGAGAAGTTGGCTAAAGGCATCGAGAAAAAAAGAGCCCAGAGAAAGCTTAACACCAGAAATGAAAACCCAATAGATAGTTTCAGCCTTATAAGGATGATAAAAATAATAGCTAAAATAGCAATTTTAAGAAGAAGGAGCATCAATCCTCCAGAGAGAGGCTCTCACCGTTATCGAGTATTTTCACCCTCTTTTGCATATCCGGGCGGGATTCCAGTTCCCGCCGAAGTTCCCAGATTGGTCTATCCGGATGTTCCAGCCCGACAATGAATGACCCCCAGTGAGACGGCACTATGTATTTTGCCCCGACATCATCGAACATCGAAAGAGCCTCCCGCGAGTCCATATGAACACGCCTGTAAATAAAATACGGAGCTCCACCTCCTATCGGGATGATGGCAACTGTCAGGTTAAACATCTGCTTGAGATACGACAGGTCGAAGTAGCCCGTGTCCCCGATAAAGAGAATCTTCTTGCCTATTACATACCCGACAGCCTCATCAAGCCGCAGGAAGGATAACAATCTATGCTCCCCGTGGCGGACAGAAAAGGGATAAATCTCCACTCCCTTAAACAGAAACTGTTTCCCCGGCTCGACAAGAACCCTATTTTTAATGCCCCACATCTTCAGAACCTTCCCGGAATACCGCGGTGCAAAGACAACAGGTGAACCGGAAAGAGAAAGAAGACTTCCCTTTTCGAGATGGTCGATGTGTGAATGGGAAACGAGAACAGCATCGACAGGCTTATCTGGTGGATGCGCCTTCCTGTGCCGCCGGAAGAGTGTAAGTCTGTTTGCAAACTGTGGGTCGGTCACAAAAAGGAGACCCCTGTATTCTATCAAAAAGCTCGCATGTCCTATAAAGGTTATCCTGCTCATAGTTTTTCTAATCTAAAGAGTGCCCCCTCTTTGTCAATATGAATTTGCCCTTGCAACTTATTATCTCTTCTGTTATATTGATAAGTATGAAAGCAGGATTTATAAAAAGGCTTACCATCAGAAACTATGGGATAATAGATGAGCTCAATCTGGAGTTCTCACCCGGCTTGAACCTTCTGACAGGTGAAACAGGAGCAGGAAAATCGCTCATCATCGGTGCCTTAGAGTTTGTTCTGGGTGAACGCAAGCCAAAAGAGGTAATAAAAACGGGCAGGGATTTCAGTGAGGTAAGGGTAGAGTTCTCCCAGCTCGAGGGAATAGAGCTTGAACCGTTCGGCATACCAGGGAAAGAAACAGTTATCATCAGTCGCAGGATTGCCCACACGGGAAGAGGAGGCACAAGTATTAACGGCAGTCCAACAACCCTCGATACGGTATCAAGTGTCGGTGAGGCTCTTATTGATATCCATGGACAGCACGAGCATCAGTCGCTCCTCAAAACAAGACACCAGCAGGAGCTCTTCGACAGATATGTCGGAATAAAAGAGCAGGTGGATGAGTTCTCATCTCTTTTGAACGATATCAGACAGAAAGAGGTAATGCTCAAAGCTCTGAAGCAGAAGGAAGAAGAAAACAAACGGCTTAGGGAATTGAAAGAATTCCAGCTGAACGAGCTTACCGATGCCGATATAAAAGAAGGGGAACTGGAGGAGATTCAGAACAACATTTCGGGAATGGAAAATATCGAGAGGATAAGCTCGCTACTCGAGGAGCTCCGCTCGATCATTGACTCCATTCCATCGAATCGGATACTGCAGGCATCAGAGAAACTCACCAGATTGGACAGAAGGTTTCAGGAGATTGCCTCGCTCTCGAATGAGCTTACGACAGTATCCGGGGAGCTCGCACGCTCGCTGCGGGAAGCGGCTCTGTCCATTGAGTTTAACCAGGAGAAACTCGATGAGATGAGATTGAGGCTCTCCTTCCTCCAGAGACTTATGGAAAAATACAAAACAGACTATCGGGGACTGCTCGAGCTTCGAGAGAATCTGAGCCGATT
>NATO01000006.1 GCA_002085385.1 candidate division Zixibacteria bacterium 4484_93 | reverse complement strand
GCATCGGGGGTATCCATCGGAGCGGTCGCTGTGATTTCCAGGGCTTATGGAGGCAGGAGATATGAGGATGCTGAACGAGCATCCATCCAGACGGTATTTATCGGATTTACACTATGGTTTCTGGCTTTGCTCTTCTCAAAATTTTTCCTGACAGATGCTGTATCATTTCTGGCGAGGGAAACAGCAGGCACAGGCTACGCCCTCGAATATACAAAAATAATATTCAACTGGTCATTCGTTATATTTCTTTCATTTGGGCTGAACTTTTCACTTCGAGGCGCAGGCGATACGCTGACCCCTGTGATAATAATGGGAATAGCCTCTCTGGTGAACATCGTTCTTGACCCGATATTCATTTATGGTCTCTTTGGGTTTCCGAGGATGGAGGTTGCAGGAAGTGCCTTGGCGACGGTCATCGCAAGGGGTATCGGAGTTATTCTGCTTCTCTGGAGATTATTTTCGGGAAAACTGCGGTTACATTTCCGCCAAGAGGATTTCAGATTTGACCCCAAAATGACATACAGGATACTCAAGCTGGGTTTCTTCAGTATGATACAGAACCTATCGAGGAACATATCTGGAATCATTCTTATGAGGCTTGCCTCCAACTTTGGGACGATTGTTATTGCGGCTTATGGTATTGTGCTCAGGGTGATTCTCATAGCTATGATGCCTGGATTTGGCTTTGGGACAGCGGCATCGACGACCGTCGGGCAAAACCTCGGTGCAGGGAAGCCAAAGCGGTCGGTCGCATCTGCCTGGTTAGCCGTCCTTCTATATGAGGCAGTAACCGCAATTTTTATGCTTGCTTTTATCTTCGCAGGAAAAGGAGTCCTCACTATATTTACCAACTCACCCGAGGTGATACAGGTAGGAAAACGGTTTCTTACAATTATCGGGCTTCAGTTGCCATTTATGGCACTCGCTATGACGCTTTCGAGGGCGTTGAACGGCGCCGGCGATACGAAAAACCCAATGATAGCTACGATAGTCTGCACCATAGGGATAAGAATAGCCCTTGCGACATATCTATCGGGGCAGATAGGCGAGCTGGGACTTATCTGGGGAATTGCCATCTCACAGGTTGTCGAGGCACTGGTTATCACATTCGTATTTCTGAGAGGACACTGGCAGAGGATAAGGGTTTAGATTTGACATTGCATTAAAAATTAGTAAATTAAAAGAATGAATTTCGATGAGGAGTTATTCAATAGATTGCCTCTCTATGTCTTCGATGTCGACAGTAAGGGGAAGGTAGTCTGGCAGAACAGAAGGGCTGAGAAATCCCTCGGGGATACCAGAGGAAGGAAACTCTGGTCGCTCTTCTTCAGGGAGAGGAAGGATTGTCCCTGGGACAGGATAGACTCTCTACCACAGGGGAGTTCCTGGGAATTCATAGACAAAACCGGTTCCTATTTCTGCGGACAGTGCCTCGCATCGCCAGAGGCTGGACATTACCTATTCCTGTTCGAGAATATAACAGAAAAACTCGTCGAGTTCTGCCCCTGCGGAGGGCTCAAGGAGATACTAATTATCTTTACTGAAAGGGGCGAGATAATCTTTACAAACGAGCAGTTTTACAGGAAGCTCGGTTATGAAAGGGGAAAACTCAATATACAGGACATTATCCTGCCGCAGGACAGGACACTGTTTTTCGACAGGCTTTCAGAGTGCATAAAAGGTGGTGGTGAGCAGTTTAAACTCCGCCTCCAGGGGGTCTCGAGGAATATATACGGATATAATGTTAGTCTCGACTGTAATGTTCACGATGACAAAAGGCTGCTCGCTATGACCTGCAGGGAACTGGAATCAGGGGATATCACTACCGCTATGCAGATAGCGACTCTGGGGCTCGTGGCAAGCTCAGTCGCTCACGACCTGAACAACTTCTTGGTGGGAATACTGGGATATACATCTTACCTGAAGACCGATATCGACAAGGACACGGAGCTATACGGGATGGTGGACACCATAGAGAACTCGGCAAAGGGAGCAAACGAACTGATAAAAAAGACAATCGCTTATGCTTCCAGCTTCAAGGAGAATTTCTCACTGGTGAACCTAAACAATATTGTAAGAGAAATAATAATGTTAAAGAGAGGGGACATTCTCTCCGATATCAAGATTAAACTGGAGCTTGCCCATCCGATAAATAACATTATCGGAAGCTCGACGGAGTTGAAATATGCTCTGCTCCATTTAACAGAGAATGCTCTGGAGGCAATGCGAGGAGGTGGAACACTCACGATAAAGACCGAAACTATCAGGGTAAAAGAGAAAGAGAAGAAAATCCCACCGGCGGGGAATTATATCGTTTTAAGTGTAGAGGATACAGGAAAGGGGATCCCTGAGGATAAGATAGACGCCGTAGTGAGCCCGTTTTTCTCAAAAGAGAATAGGTTCGGACTCGGTCTGACACTCGTATCCGCCGTAGCGCGATACCACGGGGGATACCTGAACATTCAGTCGAAGGAAAACGAGGGAACAGTCGTCAGAATGTATTTCCCGATACCAGAGTTTGAAATGGAGAGCAATAAACGAGCGGCAGCTCGCGGGAACATACTTATAATCGACGATTCTGCTGGCACGAGAACTGTTCTCGAGAAAATCCTTGTCAGGCAGGGGTTCGAGGTATTTCTGGCACCGGATGGAGGAAGCGGAGTCGAGCTCTTCCGCAAAAAGAAGGATAAAATCGACCTTGTGATGCTCGATATTACCCTCCCTGATGCAAATGGGAGGGAAATACTTGTACAGCTAAAGGGAATCGACCAGGATGTTAATGTCATTATATTAACCGGGTACTCGATGGATGAGACTATTCGGGAGATGCTTGCCAGCGGTGCACAGGGATATATCCGGAAACCGTTTCTTGTGGATGAGGTGACCCTGACAATAGAGAATATTCTGGGAACGAATGGAAAAGAATAAACTGCTCTTTGGCATAGAGTAAGGGAGAAAGGTTGAAGAAGCCACTCATTCTTGTAGTGGACGACCAGCAGATAAATATAGACCTGCTTAAGCGGATTGTTATATCATTAGGATACAATGTTATAACCTCCACAAACGGTGAAGATGCCCTGAAAAAGGTCGAATTGCACTCACCCGACCTTGTGATGCTCGATATAATGATGCCGGGTATGGACGGTTACAAGGTGGCAGAAAAACTCAAGGGGGATGAGAAGACACGGAGGATACCGATTGTTTTCATCACCGGACTTAAGGATTTAGAGAACAACATTCGAGCATTCGAGATAGGAGCCGACGATTTTTTCACCAAGCCGTTCAATATGAAGCTTCTGGGAGTGAGGATACGTTCTCTTCTCAAGCAGAAGATGCTAAACGATAAGCTTGTGGGGATGGAGAAGGTGCTTGTTACCCTTGCCAGAACCGTAGAGGCAAAGGACCCTTACACCCACGGGCACTCAGAGAGGGTAGGAAGGATTGCAGGGAAGATTGCCGTCAGAATGAAGCTAACAAAGGATGAGATAAATCTTCTCAGCTGGGCCGCAGACCTGCACGACATCGGAAAGATAGGTATAAGCGACACCATACTACACAAGCCAGGCAGGCTTGAACCTGCCGAGTGGAAGCTAATAAGAAAGCATCCCATCATTGGACGGCAGATATGCGAGAGCCTGCCATCCCCCGGGGAACTACTCGATGTTATCGAGTCGCACCACGAACATCTGGATGGTTCCGGATACCCGAACGGAAAAAGCGGAGATGATATCTCGCTGTACACGAGGATTATCTCCGTATCCGATGTCTACGATGCTCTCACCACCGATAGGCCATATCGCAAAAGATACACACCAAGCGAGGCTATCCAGATTTTAGAAGAAGAAACCAGGAAGGGTTGGTGGGATAAGGATGTTCTTGAGCTTCTAAGAGTCGTTATTCAGTGAACCCCCATTATAGACCTCAAACTGCGAGCAACCTCCCGACTCTCCTTTATCTTGAGTACAAATGAGGCAGCCGAGTAGATTATTAGCCCCAAAAGAAGTGAACCGAGAACTGCAAGAACTGAGCCTGTTACAGTCCCCAGTGGAGATATGCGCCCAGCAAAATTGAGAAAGAATCTCACCCCCATTCCCAGAAGGGAAGTTGCGAGAATAACCTTCCCGAAAAATGGGATAAACTGCTTCCCCCTGGAAAAGCCAATGGATGAGTCAACAAGGCGCCAGAAGAGAAGCATCTGAAGCAGAGCAGCAGCAGCATTGGCAATGGCAAGTCCCTTTACATCGAGACTGTCCACTAAGATGAAGTTCAGGAGGATTTGAACAGTAGATGTAAAGAGATTGACCCACATAACAGGAACAGTTTTCTGAATAGCGAGAAATACCCTAACAAAGAGGAGCGAGAGCACACTGGGCAAGAGCCTGAGCGAGAAGATAGCCAGCACAGCGGATGTGATAGTCGTTGCCTCCGGTGTGAAGACACCCCTCTGGAAAAGCAAACGAACAATAGGAAAAGAAAGAAGCACAAGCCAGACAGAAAGGGGAAAAAAGAGCAGGATAAATATCTTGACAGATTTTGCCAGTTCATCCCTCATCGTATCAAGCTTGCCGAGAGCGACCTGATTGGCAAAGCGCGGCATAAGAACAATCAAGAAAGGCTCGGCAGCCAGGACAATAACAGCCGATATAAGAAATCCACTGTAGCTCAAAGCAGCAATTTTCCCACCCGACAGAAAAGAGCCCAAAAACTTCACAGAGAAGTTGGAGATCTGTGCAGCAAACATCGAAACGAACAGCGGAAGAGCAAGCAATAAACTTTTCCTGATTAGCGGGTCGAAAGGCACAAAAACAGTGGATATACCGAGCCTCAACCTTCTGAGGGATGGAAGTTGAACAACAAGCGAGGCGAGATGTCCAAACAAAAAACCCCAGGCAACAGCGTATATGCCGAGACGAGTGTGGAAAACGAGGATGAAGGCTACCATCACGGCGTTCAAGACCACCTGTATCAACGCAGGGACGAAGAACCTGTGGAAAGCGTTCAAGACAGACGAGACAAAGTTTGCAAGCCCCAGAAATACGAGAACAGGAAGGGCAATTCGGGCAATCTTCGCGGCAATTTCTCTGTCTGCGAGGGAAAAACCTGGCGCAAGGATACTGATTATCGCTGGTGCAAAGACCACAGCAAGAGATGCAGTAACCCCAGTCAATATCAGAATGAAGTTAAACAGGGAGGAGAATAGACGCTGCATATTCTCCTGCTCACCCTTCGCATCAAGATGAGCAAATACAGATGTGGCAACCCCCCGGAATGTGTTTATGCCGAGGATACCGAGCAGCATCTCGGGGATTGCCGTGGCAACGAAGAAGCTGTCGGCAAGGCGGGTCGCGCCAAAAAGAGAAGCAATTAATACCTGCTTGTAAAGGGCAAGCCCTTTCGCTACCGCACGACAGACACTTATCCCACCGGCAGAAAATAGAAGAGATGCCTTTTTTGTTTCACCCAAATCAGTAGTCGCTAAGGAAGTTTTCCATATCCTCATCGGCATCGAGGAGCATCTTGTAAAATCTCCGAAAATCCTCCCAGACGCTCCTCCTGTCGATCATAAAATCCCTGCCGCCGGGTTTGTCTATCTTGCTAAAGCCCCTGATAAGATTATAGGAGCAAGCAAGAATGGAAGCCGTTATCGATAACTCCTTATCCATATTCTCTCCCTCCCGTCATTTTAGAATTTTATCCTTCCTCTCACTACAAGACCGATGCTGACAGCCGATAGGTTCACATCCGGGAATATCTCCTCGGATGGTTCTTTCATACTGTATTCGAGGAAATTATACTCAAGACTACCACCGACAGCAAGCCAGTGGTAAAAGAATTTTTCAACACCCAGCTCAAGACCCAGAAGCGGCGATGTAGCATCGAAATTCCTCTCCACGAAGGGAGCCCGATAGGTAAGCTTCCCAAAGCCCATTCCCAGGGAAATCGCCATCGGCATAACAAGCTTGTTATCCTCGGTCATCTCGAAGTTGTATATCCCCTTAAAAGAGATATTTACCCCATGGAAATAGGAGCTCTGGCTTTCATTCGGTTTTTCACACCCCCAAAAAATCTCACCGGATAACCCAACGGAGAAAGCCCCATAATTGTATAACAATTCACCACTGAGACTTGGATTATCGTAGAAATCATGTGAGGTTACAAGCCCGGAGACGCCAGATCCTTTATCATAGACGGAGAAACTCGGCAGGTAAAACGCTCGAATCCGTCCATCCAGCCCGGCAGAGAAAAGAGCCCCCACCGACAGAAACATAAGGAGAAACAGCAGGGAGACTGATAGCGTTCTATTCATATCTTAGAGCGTATATAGGGTCTTTTTTTGCAGCTTTCGCTGCAGGATATATTCCAAAGAAAATAGCCACTCCTGTTGTAAAGAGAAAACCGACTGCAACAGCTTTAATAGAAATGGCAAACGGGAACTCCGTTACAGCGGAAACCAGAAATGGTATCAGGAAACCCAGTATTATTCCGATAACACCACCAATCCAGCACAGGACGAGAGCCTCTATCAGGAATTGAATGAGAATGTCGTGTCTTCTTGCACCGAGTGCTTTCCTGACACCGATTTCCCTCGTCCGCTCGGTAACAGAAACCAGCATTATATTCATCACACCGACACCGCCGACAAGCAGGGAGAGTGCACCGATTAAGACCATTGCGAGGTAGATATTTTTCGTCTGTGAGGCATACATATCCAAAAGCTGGCTCATCTCATTTATCGAGAAATCGTTCTCCTCATATCCCTTCAAGCCTCGAATGATTCTCATCGTGGAGATGAGCTCTTCACGGAGAAGCCCGACCTCCGCAATGTCTCTGCCCTTGACGCGAATGTTCACGGAGCTTTTGTGCTTATACCTGGCATATTTAAGGAAGGTATTTATCGGGACATAAGCCATATTATCTCTTTCCTGCCCGAACGATTTACCTCGCCTGGCAAGAACTCCGACAACCTTGAACGGTCTGCCATCTATATAGACCCGCCTACCAACTATCTTCTGGTCAGAGCCGAACGCCTCGAACAGACCCCAGCCAAGCACAACAGAATGTCGCTTACGGACATTCTCCATCTCCGAAAGAAACCTGCCTATTTTTACCTCCGCACTCTCGATATAGATATAGTCCTGGCTTGTGCCAACGATGTCCACATCCTCTACCGTTGTTGACCTATAATTTACATTACCGTTGTCGCTTATTTCTGGAACGACATACTCAGCATAGGTGAGCCGTTCCCTTAATCTGTCTGCAATATCGACGGTGATATCCGGGCGACGCCGGTAGTCATACCACTTCCCCGTCCATATCCAGGGGTATTTGCCGACATAGAGAACACTGGAACCAATGCTTGCAAACTCTTTCTCAACGGTTCTATCGAGTCCTGCGATGAACGAAACAATGGCAATAACAGTTGCAACACCTATAACGATACCCAGTATGGTCAAGAACGCCCTTGTCTTCCTCACACGGAGGGAAGAGATAGCAGTTCTGAAGCTTTCTCTCACACCGGCGTATGTCATCGCACCCTCTCATCGGACTCAATCCTGCCATCACGGAGCCTTATTATTCTATCTGCATGCTCCGCAATGAATTCTTCATGGGTGACAAGGATTATTGTATTTCCCGCAGTGTGGAGGGAATCGAGTATCTGTATTATTTCTTCTCCTGTTGCCTGGTCTAAGTTTCCCGTTGGCTCATCAGCCAGAATCAGGCTCGGGGAGCCGACAACCGCTCTGGCAATTGCCACCCTCTGTCGCTCACCACCGGAGAGCTCATTGGGCCTATGATACATCCTCTCGGAAAGGCCAACAGAGGCAAGTGCTTCACGGGCAGACTTAAGCCTCACATCCCTTCTCTCGCCACGGTAGATGAGTGGAAGCTCGACATTGCTAATGGCAGTCATCCTCGGCAGGAGATTGAATGTCTGGAAAATGAACCCAATCGTCCGATTGCGATAGCGAGCGAGCTTCTCCTCGGACAAAGAGGAAACATCCTCACCGTCGAAGATATATCTGCCCGATGTCAACCTGTCGAGGAAACCGAGGATATTGAGCATAGTCGATTTCCCTGAGCCAGAAGGTCCCATAACAGAGACATACTCTCCCTTCTCGATGGAGAGATTTACATCCCTTAATCCGTATATCTTCTCACCGCCGAGAAGGTATATCCTGGTTGCTCTCTCAAGCTGAATGAGCATATCGTTATCCTTTTCGGGGCATCGGTGGACGGAGTTTCGCCTTTGCTCCATGTGGTAGGCGTTTCCCCCTCTTGGGACTGTTCTGTGGAAAGACTTTATCGCCGTCTTGAATGGTGCGGAGGACCTTATAACTGCCTGTTATAACCGTTTCTCCCTCCTCGATGCCGCTCTCTATCTCGATGTTGACATTATCAGCAATGCCTGTTTTCACGGGTTTCTCCCTCGCAACGCCCTTCTCCACAACGAACAATACCTCTTTCCCCTCGCGGTAGACAACGGACTGTATCGGAACAACCAAGACATTCGACTTCTCCCTCGTTGTTATCTCTGCCGAGCAGCTCATACCCGGACGGAGCTTGCTAATGTCATCCATTATAGCAAGAAGCACCTCAAAGTTCGCCACCTGTTCCTGACCACCAGAGGTAGTTGCATAGTTTGCTACCTGAATCAGTCGAGCGGACAGGGTCACATCCGGCAGGGCATCGACCGTTACACTTGCAGATTGCCCTGGAGCAAGGTCAACAACATCGGATTCATCGACCTCCAGCTTCGCCTCCATACTGGAAAGGTCTGCTATTCTCATTATAACCGTTCCCGGGTTATTCATCGTTCCAACGAGCACTATCTCGCCCTCCTTTGCATTGAGAGCTACAACCACTCCATCGGTTGGAGAAAGAATTGTCGTTTCATTAAGGTTCTCGAGGGCTTCATCAACCTGCCCCTGGGCGCGGCTGACCTGTTCACTGGCAGACTGATACTGTGCCTCAGCTATCTCAAAGGATGTTTTTGCCTCGAGGTAGTCATCATAAGAGATAAGTTTTTTCTGATAAAGGGTTTCTGCTCTGGCAAACTCATCATCTGCTTTTCGGAGTGTCGCTTCCGCCTGCCGAGCCTGTGCCCTCGCTGAGCGCAGAGAAGCCTCCGCCTGCTCATATATCGCATCGAACCTCTTCTTGTCCAACTGAACAAGCGTATCGCCGAAAGAGACCGTATCACCCTCATCAACATACAGATGAACTATCCGAGCAGAGACATTCGCAGAGATATTCACCTCCTCCTTCGGCTGGATGCTTCCAAAAGCGGACACCTTCTCGGATATATCTGCACGCTTCACTATATCAACCATAACAGGAATCCGCTTCCCCTTGGCAGAACGCATAACAGAAAGAACCAAAAGGAGAACAACTATCACAACCGGGATTAACCACCACTTTTTCAAGCATGCCTCCTATCTAAATCGTTCATCAACACAGTCCTTTACCCCATTTGACAAGCTCGGACACAGTGAATTCTTTCTGCTCCCTGGTCTTCAGGTCACGGACAGCAACCACAGCTTTGCTCTTCTCATCTCCACCTGCTATCAAAAGATACCTGTAGTTCTTCTTCGCTGCCGTCTGAATATTTTCTTTGAGAGAACAGAGTTTCCCTGCAAGCTCGACAGGTATCCCCTCACGGCGAAGGTGAGAAACAATAGAAAGGACATAATCCACAGAGCCTTTGTCAAACAGCGCAAAGAATACCTTCGCGACATCTTCATCTTTTAGCACAATTTCCGAGCGCCTCATAGCCGTTAGGATTCTGTCAACACCTATGGTCGTGCCGGTCGCCGGGACACTCCTGTTCATAAAAAGTCCAACAAGATTGTCATATCTACCACCGCCGGCAAGACTACCAATATCAGGGAAATCGGGGAGATACGCCTCAAAAACAATCCCTGTGTAGTAGTCGAGTCCACGCATAAGTGAGAGGTCGAACACCAGCTTCTCTTTCGGAACTCCAAAAGAGGAAACCATATCGAAAAATCTTTTCATCTCGCCACAGATGCCAGAAATCCTCTCACCGAGGAGAGATGAGAGCCTGTCGATGACCTCATCCGGCTCACCTGATATATCGAGTATATCAAACAGTTTGTCAATCTGTCGGGCAGATAAACCGAGCTTCTCCAGCTCAATAACAACATCTTCCTTTCCGAGCCTGTCGAGTTTATCGACAACACGGGCAACCTCAAGCTCAGATGGTCTCTCTATCCCTGCATACCGGAGAAACTCTGGGAGAAATTTTCTGTGGCTTGTCTTTATGATGAAGCGGTGGAACCCGATATCGGATAGCGCATCGTTTATAAGAGAGATGAGTTCAGCATCCGGGAGAGGTGGAAAAGCTCCGACAATATCGACATCACACTGATAGAACTCACGGAACCTGCCCCTCGTCATCTGGGCATGTTCCGCACGCCATACCTTCTCTATCTGATAGCGCCTGAATGGAAGAGGGAGATGGGTATAGTTCATCGCATAGAACCGAGCGAGGGGAACTGTCAGGTCATAGCGGAGGGCAAGCGTGTTGCCATCCTTGTAAGCGAGACGATATATCAATTTCTCACCCTCCGAGCCATACTTGCCGAGAAGCACATCGACATATTCAATAGCAGGTGTCTCAAGCGGAACAAAACCATACCTGTGAAATATGTGCTTGATATGTTCAATCAGTTTTTCCCGCGGGAGCATCTCCTCAGGGGGATAATCGCGGAAACCTCGGAATAGCCTCGGCTTAATCATCTGTTACCTCTCCAACCTTCGCTTTTTATCGCTACAAATTAATTCACTTAAATTCCGAAAGCTTGTCGTCTATCTCATCTCGTAGTTCTATTCCTGCCTGCTCAAAAATATCTAGGAGCTCCTCGTATGTTCCTTTACCACCTAAAAAGTCCCAGAATTCTTCAGCAACTAAAACTTCCTGATCTAGCTCATACAGCCCTTGTAATGTCCAGCGACTATATGGCTTGGGGGCTTCTGGATTATATGGAATGCAGATATAGGATTTCACTGTAAGCCCTTGGTTAATACTATATCTCATTGCTTTCCATTGGAGCAATTTTTCCTTTGTTCTGGCAAAAACATCAATATTTGGCTTAACGGTTTTTATTTCAAAATAGTATTCTTGTCCACTACGAGCAACAAAGAGATCAACACGGGATTTTCTTATCTTTCCAAGATTGCCAGATTTAGAAGATAACCTTATTCTACGGTCTTCTTCAGATACATTTGCCCGTTTTTTGGTAGCTTTCAACTCTAACATTATTTGATCAATCTCTAAGACAGCTTTGTCGCTTAAATATCCCTCGATTCTATATTGAGACTTTACTTTCTCAAAACTTGTCTTTGCAATAATCTCGCCTACCTTTTCAAAGATTGATTGTCCAAGCATTGTATTTACAGAATGGATAAATGAATACAAAGCCATTCTATCCCTGCCAAGCAATCGGAAGTGAAAGGGCATTGATTCTGTTTCTGGAGAGTACCTCTTTAGCTTATCTCTTATCTTTTGTTTCAACAAAGAGGAAACATTCTGCTTTTGTTCCATTGATAAACTCATTTATTGCTCCTTAATAAAATAGAATATTGATTCAAAATACTTATTTTGATCTCTCTCCGTTCTCATTAATACTGGCCTATTGAAAATGTCAATCAGTTTAAAACCACATCGTTTTCCAATTTCAGGATATAGTTTAAATTTATCATTTGCCACAACAAAAATTAATGCACCATCCTTCAGATATTTAGATACATTTTTGAAGACTTCTGTTATTCCTTCCATGTATTTTTTCTTGGCGTTCCCATTCTGTCCCTTTCTGGCAGGTCCTATCTCCAAATCGTCAAGTCTTGGGAAATTAAACAACTCATATGCATATCTATGCTGTTCATGATAATCAATAAGTCCAACATAGGGTGGCGATGTAAATATGCCATCTATTCTTAAATCACTGGGTAGCTTAATGGTCCTCGCATCTCCCTGAAAGATTTTAACAAAAGCGTCGGTTCTAATTTTGTCAAACTCTCTTAGTCTTTTTATTGTATCCCAACTATAACGATTGATAAACTTTAACGCCTCATCAACCGGTGTGCAATATCTTTTGTGTTTTATACACCAGTATGTTTCTCTCACTGGTTTTTTAGGACGTGCTAAATCGTAATGTGGAATAAGCCTTGCAGAGCGGGCAGACCTTGAAAGAATAATTTTCAGAACATCCTGATTTTTGTAATCCTTAACTATACTCCGATAAAATAAAATCTCTTGTAATGCTCTGTCAGAAAACCATGTTTTTAAATATTCACTATCAGTTTCAAATCTTTCCACCCCGTCATTAAAAAGAGAGTGCTCTTTATTTTGTAATCTGCTGGAAAAAGATTTTAATCTTTTTAGTGCATCTTTTATTTCTCTTTCGGCTTCCGCAAGATTGTATTTTCGTGTTTTCACTTCTTGAATTAACACATTGAAGGGAGACAACTCAATCCCAACTGAATTTATCCCTAAAACATTTGCCTCAACTAAAGCAGTTCCTGAGCCAGAGAAAGGGTCAAGAATAGTGTCTCCTCTTTTAAAATATTTTCTCAAGAATACTTCTACTAATTGAGGAATGAATTTACCAAGATAAGGATGCAAACGATGAACATGCTTTGTTCTTTGAAATTCTCGAATATGAATAAAAGTTAGATCGTCACCCAAGATTTCAATATTCTTGCGACTATCTGTTTTCTTCTCAATCAACTGAGTATCTATATTGAATTTCTTCGCAGCCTTTTTGTTTGCTTCAAGCATATTGGTTGTTCTCCCTCCCGCACTTGCTACTTCCGACAATCCACGACAAGTCAAATTTTAAATAACAACTTATCCAAAATCCCGTGTCAAGTCAAGCAAAAAGGCTTGACAGAGTGGGTATTATTTATAAATTGTCAGACTATCGCTGGCAGGAGATAATGAAGGAGGAAATATGAGGAAAATTGTCGAGTGCGTGCCGAATTTCTCCGAGGGAAGAGATAAAAACATCATCGATGCAATCGCCGATGAGATAAGAAAAACAAAAGGAGCAAAGCTCCTGAATGTTGAGCCGGATGCTGACTACAACCGCGTTGTGGTGACATTTGCAGGTGAGCCTGATGGTGTGGTTGAGGCGGCGTTTGCTGCGACAAAGAAGGCTTACGAGCTCATCGATATGACAAAACACAAAGGTGAGCATCCCAGAATGGGAGCCGCCGATGTTGTGCCGTTTGTGCCCGTTTCGGGTGTAACAATGGAGGAGTGTGTCGAGCTGTCAAAACGATATGCAAAGAAGGTGGCAGATACATTAAATGTGCCGATATACCTGTATGAGAACTCGGCAACAAAACCAGAGCGGAGGAACCTCTCCAAGGTTCGAGCGGGGGAATACGAGGGATTACAGGAGAAACTAAAAGACCCGGAATGGAAACCGGATTTCGGCCCCGATGAGTTTGTCCCGAGATACGGTGCCACGGTTACGGGAGCGAGGTTCTTCCTCATCGCTTACAATGTCAACCTGAAGACGGAGGACAAGAAGATAGCAAACGAGATAGCAAAAAGGATAAGGGAGAGCGGACGAAAGGTCAAACGAGAGGATGGAGAAAAGGAGCGGATACCCGGTAGGTTCAAGGCGACAAAGGCAATGGGCGTCTACCTCGAAAACTACCACATAACACAGGTCTCTATAAATCTTGTCAACTACCGGATAACCGCCCCCCATGAGATATTTGAGGGAATAAAGCACGACGCAACAGAATTCGGTGTCGAGGTAACAGGCTCGGAGATTGTCGGTCTGACACCACTGGAAGCCTTGCTTATGGCTGGGAAATATGAGATATTAAAGAAAAAGGGAATAATCCCCATCGATGAGAGGAAGATTGTCGATATCGCAATAGAGTATCTCGGACTGTCCGACCTATATAAATTTGAGCCAGAGAAGAAAATAATCGAATATATGGTATAAGGAGGGTGACGATGGCGAATCTGAGTGAAATGGATATTAAGCAGTTTGTTAAGGAGCTGGCTTCCTCTTCACCTGCACCGGGAGGAGGGTCTGTCGCGGCACTATCGGGCGCCTTAGGGGCTGCACTGGTCTCTATGGTTGCCAACCTCACCATTGGGAAAAAGGGGTATGAGGAATATTCCAAGGAGATGGAGAAAATACACTCCGAAGCGGACACTCTCCGCAAGGATTTCCTCGAGCTGTTTGAGGAGGACACAGAGGCGTTCAACGAGGTTATGGAAGCGTTCCGTCTGCCGAAGGGAACGGACAATGAGAAAAAGATACGGAAGGAGGCTATCCAGCACTCACTGCAGAAGGCAACACTGGTGCCATTCCGGACAATCGAGAACGGGTATAAGCTCCTGAAGCTAACAGAGGTAGCTGCAAAGATAGGGAACAAAAACTCCATTTCCGATGCAGGGGTCGCCGCAGTTATGGCTCTCTCCGCTGTGAAGAGTGGAGCACTCAATGTCTGGATAAACCTCACATCCATCAAGAACGAGCAGTTTGTCAAAGATTACTCAACAAAGGTTAAGGATATCCTGCCAAAGGCTGAGAAACTTACCGAGTTGGTCTTCTCGGAGGTCAAAAAGAATATTTAATGCCAGGGGTTGACCTGCACATACATTCTAACTTCTCCGACGGAGAGCTCTCACCCGCCGAGATAGCAGAAGAGATAAAGAAAGCAGGAATTACTGCATTTTCCGTCACAGACCACGATACCATAAAAGGGTTATCGGAGGCGGAAAAGGCGGCAGAAAGACTGGGACTCGAGTTCGTTCCGGGGGTTGAGATATCAATATATTTCGATAATGCATCCTTTCATATTCTCGCATATTATTTCGAGCAGACCGAGCGCTTTTGCTCTCTCCTTGAGGAACTCACTCAAAAAAGGCTCATTCGGGCGGAGAAGATGATAGCACGGATAAATCGGCTCGGATATAAACTCGACATCGAAGACATCCTCAAAACTGGCTCCAGAGGAAGCATAGGCAGGCAGAATATTGCACAGACGATGGTTAAAAAGGGGCTGTCAGAAAGCACATCAGCCCTATTCCAGGGTCTGCTTAGAAAAGGCGGTCCGGCATATATCCCGAACCCTACGATAGACCCGAAGACATTATTCGATGAGATTCACATAGCAGGTGGAGTAGCAGTGCTGGCACATCCGGGGTCGACACGACACGATGAGAAGATTGCCGGGTTTGCAAAAGCAGGGCTCGATGGAATAGAAGCATATTATTGCAAGCATATAAAGCCTCAGGTCGCATTCTACGAAAAGCTTGCACGGAAATATAATCTCATTACAACAGGCGGCTCGGACTTCCATGGAAAAGGAAGATACCCAAGCAAACTTGGGCAATTTAGAGTGGACTACTCTATACTTGCATCGCTCAAGGAGAGAAAAAAAGTTATCGATGAGAAAAGAAGCAAAGTAGCGAAGCCCCTCATAAAAAAGGGATAGGTGAGCAATGGGCAAGACAATGATTGAGAAGATTATCGGATGGCATACAGGAGGCGATGTGTCGCCGGGGGAGACCGTCTGGCTCGATGTCGATGTGAGAACCGCAAGGGATTTCGGCGGACCGAATGTCGTCAGGAACCTCCTGAAACATTACAAGGAGAATCGCATCGCCGACCGCGATAAAACATTCTTCACATTCGATACGGTCGCTCCGGCAAACAATATCCCCTATGCGGAGAACCAGCAGTTCTGCCGAATTTTTGCACGGGAAGAGGGAATAAAACTGTTCGATGTCGACCAGGGGATAGGAACACATGTCCTTATCGAGGAGCATATCATCCGTCCGGGGACAACCGCTGTCGGGACAGATTCTCACTACAACATCCTGGGAGCGGTCGCTGCGTTCGGGCAGGGTATGGGCGATGTCGATATCGCATTTGCATTCAAGACGGGCAAGGTCTGGTTCAATGTGCCGAACACGGTCAGAATAAACCTTACGGGAATACCTCCGTCCAATGTATATCCGAAGGATGTGGTGCTGTTTCTGTTGTCGAAATTCGGTGCATCGGGGCTTCTCGGACGGATTGTCGAAATCTACGGAGATTATATCGATAGCCTGTCGCTGCCCGGAAGGATAACCATCGCCAGTATGGGAACAGAGATGGGGCTGATTTCCATTCTCCTTCCGCCAAACGACCACATCAGAGAGTTCTACAAGGGAATAGAGTATCGCGAGCCTGTGTCCGACCCGGATGCAAAATACGAGGCTGAATACACATTTGACATATCAAAGCTTACGCCCTTACTTTCTGCGCCCTTCGAGCCGCACAATGTCCATCCGGTATCGCAGTTCGAGGGTAAGCATATCGACACGGGGTTTATCGGCTCCTGCACGAACGGCAGATACGAGGACATAAGAATAGCAGCAGACATCCTGCGAGGAAAGAAAATAAAGGATGGTTGTATCCTTAAGGTTGTCCCAGCGACAAGAAGGGTATATAAACAGATACTCAAGAATGGGACACTCGAGGAGCTTTTCGATGCAGGTGCGATCGTTTC
>NATO01000077.1 GCA_002085385.1 candidate division Zixibacteria bacterium 4484_93 | reverse complement strand
TATCATTCAGCAAGTCCCTGCACAGTATTTTGAGGATGTTGTTAAAACAGAGGAGCCGGTCAGGTCTGAGTGGGAAGAAGAGGCAGAGAAGGAGCTTGCTGACGCCGTTCTCTTCTCCGAGGAGAAGGAGCTGGTAGAGGGTATAAAGATTGAGAAAAAGGGTGAGGGTAATGTTGCGGTGGAAAGGGTTCAGCCAGAGCTTGAGGAACAGAAGGAAGTTGAGGAAAAAGAACCTGTTGTCGAGGAGGAGGAAGAACCAGAACCTGCGCTCGATATGGAAGCGGCACAGTTGGACCAGATACCGGAGGAGGAGTTAGAGCAGCCCAAGGAACAGATTGAGCTCGAGTTTGACCTGCCCGGTGTAGAAGAAACGGTAGAGATGGGCGAGCAGGAATATGAACCTTTCCCTAAGGTTGTTCCATCTGAAGCTGAAGAGGTGGAGTTCTCACTTGAAGAGCTGGGGGAAGAAAAAGTTGCTCCTCCGCAGGTGACGGGGTTTGCAAAGAAGGAGATATCCGTTGACTTTTCTAAGGTATTCGAGCAGCTTAAACACTATGGAGAGTTTAAGATAGATTTCCTTACAGCACAGCCCCATCGGCTTTTTGGAGTCATCCACACGGCAGAAGTCGAGCCGGCTGAGGTTGCTGATGTGGTGAATCGAATATTCGAAGGGTTTCTCATTCCCGGATGGGAGAAGAACATAAACTTCTTGACACAGGTGTATCAGAGGGGAATATCCGTTATCACATTCCCCCTTGTCCCGCAGACATCCTCGGCGCTCATTTTCATCAACCCGTATGAACAGAGACCGGGGATTGTGGAAAGAGATATGGGAAAGATTGGTGAGATGGTTACGGAACTCATTGTCGATGAGTTGCAGATGACATCAATCGAGGTTTCACAGCCGGATACAGAGGAACTGCTCATCCGTGATTGGGGAGCAGAAAAACTCCTCGAGCAGACATCAGGGCTTGGGTTCAAACTGTCGAAGAGTGTTATCTCAGCGGAGCAGGAGTTGCTCATCCTTGCCGATGAGGAAGAGTCTGTCAAGGAGACGGCTCACATAGGGCTTGCTCTCTCACCGCTTCTTACAGAATTCTCTGAGAGAGTGAAATTAGGAGAGCTTATCTGCGCAATGTTATGGAACAGCCGGGATAACATATTTTATGCTCCTGCTGGGGTTGACCGCCACTTTATGGCAAGAACGCGCAAGAGAGTCGTCAAAAGCCAGTTCCTTTTCAGGCTCGGGAAGATAGCAAAACAACTCGAACAACAGAAATAGGAATGGATAAAAAGCTTATATATTTATACCTAACATTCTCATCTGCACTGTTTTTGTTGGTACTCTACTTTTTTGTCCTGTTTTCAGGGCTCAGCAGACGATGGAATCTGGGGCTTTTCCCAACGGTTATTCTCGTGGTGTCGCTCTATGTGCTATACATTTTCCTCGACGAGAAGGAATCCAGCTTCTTTAAGATGATTTTGAAGCTTGTTCTTATGCTGTTCACCCATATTTCACTCGCTGTATCCCTGGCTGTTCTGTCGACTGCCCTGCGCTCAAGGCTCGATATATTTACTTCGATGGAGTATGCTCTCTCCTCCCTGCCACTGGTGACGATAGAGATACTGTTTATCATTGCTCTCTTCTATCTACAAAAGCGTTCCATCGCACCAGAGAAAGAATCGCTTGAGCTTGGTGGAGGACCAGAACTCCTGAAGGAAGAAGTGTTTGAGGAGATGAATGTCTCGTTCATAAAACCTGATACGGAGGAGCTTACTCTTCCTGAAAAGGGGATAGAGCTTGCCAAAGATGTAGAAAGCCTGCCGGAGAAGGTAATAAGCAACTATAGTGCCTGCTATTTCTTGCTCTTTACCAGAGATGGCTTTCCGATAGCTTCCAAGGGGAAGATAAAACTATCTGCAGAACTCGCCTCTTCTGTTGGGTTGGAGTGTATAAACGATACCCAGGAGCTTTTCCGTTCCATCTTTGGGGAAAGGAAATCCCTGTCGAGGTTTCTGCTGCGCGTCGAGGACTACACCGTCGGAATATCCAACGAGGCGGTCTTCCCGTTTATGGTCCTCTTCGACTGGAATGTCCGAGCGGATGGGGTTGAAAATCTTCTTGTGGAGATAACACATTTTGTTGACCGGTTCTGGGAAGAAAAACTGGAAGAAAAGGAGAAGTATGAGTATAAAGATGAGGGAAGTCCTCACAGAACTCAACAGGAATAAAGGGGTTTTAGGTTCTCTCATTACGCTCAAAGATGGCATCCCTGTTGAGGCTGTTCTCTCGGAGGGTGTGGACCTTGCTACATTCTCTGCTACGATATCTGAGGTGGGGCAGACCATATCCAAGTCCGAGCGGCTCCTTGGTATTGGCGAACTGCAGCAGGCAATTATCGAAACCTCCACGAGCAGATTATTCATTGCCGATGTCGGGTTTGGATACCTTGCTGTTATTGCCCAGCTGGATGTGAATGTCGGAATGATAAAACTTCTGGTCACAGAAGCGCAAAAGGATATCCGCAACATACGCTTTGAGGAGGGGTAAATGCCGCAGATAAACTTCGCCGAAAAGGAGATTACCTGCAAGGTGGTCTACTATGGGCCGGGATTTTCCGGCAAAACGACAAACCTCCAATATATCAACCGGAAACTCTCACCCTCAAAGCGCTCTGAGCTTATATCTATTGCTACCGAAGGAGACAGAACCCTATTCTTTGATTTCCTGCCTTTGAAGGCAATGGTTATAAACGACTTCACCATCCATTTCCAGGTATATACCACTCCGGGACAGCAGTATTATAACGCCACAAGGAAGCTGGTCCTCCAGGGGGTGGATGGTATTGTATTCGTCGCTGACTCCCAGTGGTCGAGGCAGAAGGATAACATCGAGAGCTTTCAGAATATGATGGACAACCTTGAAGAAAACGAGATGTCCTTGCTCGACATCCCATATGTTCTTCAGTATAACAAAAGAGACCTCTCCGATATCGCTGGAGTCAACTATATGGACTTCCTGCTCAACAGGCGACCGAGGCGGGTGCCACGGTTTGAGTCCATTGCTACCGAAGGGAAAGGAGTATTCGATACGCTCAACGAGATATCGAGACTTGTTATCACAAAACTGCTCAAGGAGAGCGTTGTGTAAAGGAGGAGTGAATGGATATTATAATCTACCGCGAGGAACAGTTCCAGATTGATGAGATACTCAAGAACTTCCTGAAAAACTCAGGGTCGAAAACGGTTCTCCTCATAACCCCATCAGGGTTCACCATAAGCAGGCAGGGGAACATACCTGGAGTGAATATCGAATCACTCGCTGTGCTCTCTGCCGGGACATTTGCATCCACAAGAGAGATAGCACGGCTCATCGGTGAGGAGGAATTTACTGTCCTGTTTCACCAGGGGAAGAGATACAATATTCATTTCTCTCTCATCGTCAAGGATGTGATATTTGTCGCCATCTTCGAGAACACGACAACCATCGGAATGGTTAGACTGTTCGCCAGAGAGACTGCGAAGTCGCTCGAGAAAATTCTCTTCGAGATCAAACGGAGAAAAAGAATCCCTATGTCCGGAGGAGCTGTGGAACCCGAGAATGTAAAAAGGGACATCTTCAAGGAAGAGAAAGGG
Organism: candidate division Zixibacteria bacterium 4484_93; assembly: GCA_002085385.1. Lineage (GTDB taxonomy): Bacteria > UBP14 > UBA6098 > 4484-93 > 4484-93 > 4484-93. The sequence goes on along the minus strand of NATO01000077.1, from coordinate 2,983 downwards.
GATAAATAGCCCCCTATCCTTTAAGCTCCGATATATAATCGTTCAGCCTCGAGCGAACAGAGTCATCGAATAGGGCAATAATCCTTGCTGCGAGAAGAGCAGAGTTTACTGCTCCTGGTGGACCAATCGCTACGGTTGCCACAGGAACGCCTTTTGGCATCTGAACAATGGACAGCAATGCATCGATGCCGCGGAGAGCTCCGATGTTTGCAGGAACACCTATAACAGGAAGATGTGTCAGGCTGGCACATACCCCGGGAAGATGAGCGGCAAGCCCTGCAATCGCTATTATGACCTTGAATGATTCGTTACGGTTTATCTCCTCCATTGTCCTGCGGAGTTTGTCTGGTTGCCTGTGTGCTGATACGATATAAACCACTGGCTCAAGCCCAAAATAAGAAATCATCTTGCAGCAATCATCAACGAGAGGGGCGTCGCCCTTGCTACCTGCAAGGACAGCTATCTTTATCATACTCCTCCTTTTATAAACTCCAATCCGATATCTGTTCTGTATGTCATTCTCTCAAAGTTTATCATATCCACTGCCCTGTATGACCTGTTGAAGGCTTCATTGTAGTTATCCCCGACCGCTGTCACACCGAGAACCCTGCCACCATTGGTTATATAAGCTCCGTTGCGCCTGAGTGTCCCCGAGTGGAAGATATGTACGCTCTCCATATCGGCTGCCTCCTTGAGACCTGTTATCTCGAACCCCTTCTTGTATTTCTTCGGATAGCCACCGGATGCGAGCATAACCGTCACTGCCTTTTTGTCATACCACAGCACCTCTGCTTCATCCAGCCGCTCCTCAATCGTATAGAGAATAACCTCTATCAGGTCTGACTTCATAAGCGGTATAAAAGCCTGTGTCTCAGGGTCACCGAACCGACAGTTGAACTCTATCACCTTCACCGAGCGGTCGGGCTGAACGATGAGCCCGGCATAAAGTATCCCCTTAAATGGGTTGCCCTCTCTGCGAAGCCCCGAGATGGTGGGCAGAAGGATGGTATCCGTTATCTCCTGAAGCAGATTTTTATCCACGACAGGGTGTGGAGAGACCGAGCCCATTCCGCCGGTGTTTGGTCCCTTGTTGTTATCGTATGCACGCTTATAGTCCTGCACAGGCAGAAGCGGCAGAACATTCTCACCGTCGGTGAAGGCAAGAACAGATGCCTCTACTCCCTCGAGATACTTCTCAATTACTATCTTCTTGCCTGCATCCCCCCAGAAGCGCTCTATCATCATCCTCTTTATCGCGGTCTCTGCCTCATCCTCGTTATTAGCAATAATCGTCCCTTTCCCTGCGGCAAGACCATCCGCCTTTACCACAAGCCTTTCATCTCGGCTATGGACAAATTCGAGGGCATCCTCGACACGGTCGAAAGTGACGAAACTTGCTGTCGGGATATCGTAGCTACGCATAAACCTCTTGGCAAACACCTTCGAACTCTCAATCCGTGCCGCTGCCTGCGATGGGCCGAATATGTTCAGCCGACGCTTGTTGAAATAGTCCACTATTCCCAGCGATAACGGTATCTCGGGACCGACTATGGTCAGGTCTATCCCTTTCTTTTCCACGAATGTTGCCAGCTGACGAATATCATCGGCGGGAATGTTCACGCACTCGGCAACATCCAGGATGCCCCCGTTTCCAGGAGCGGCGTACAATTCCTTTACATACTCGCTCTGCTTTATCTTCCAGGCAAGGGCATGCTCCCTGCCACCGGAACCTACAATGAGTAGCTTCACAATTAACCTCCCTTAACGAATATAAATAAACGATAGAAAAAATGGTTGTCAAATAGAAAAAAATCGCCAAAAGTTAAAAAAATCATTGACAAGGATAGATAACCGACTTATATAATAGGCAGTTATGAAGTAATTCTTAATAAGTTAATCAAATGTATATGGTGTAATTTGTTTTTTCAGGGTAAATTGTGGGTAAAATAGGCAAAATATCAAAACTCTTGTTGCTTCTTGCCCTGCTTCTTACATCCTGTGCTGCTTTTAAGGGGTCTCTTATTCCGAGTGACTCTAAGAAGGTGGAGTATCTCCTTGACCGGGTCGATACCCTGTATGCTGCCGGGGTAGAGCACAACATAAATCGTGAATGGGGACTTGCCAGGGCAGATTTTGAGGAAGCTTTAAGGCTTATCTCCACGATTGATGTCAAGCCAGGTACAAAAAGAGAAACGCTTGCAAGAATTGACAACCTTCTTGGACAGATTTCCTATGATTACCAGTACACGATGCGTTCTCTGGGGGATACCTCTTATGAATTGTCTCCGATGGAGTTGGCGCTTGCACTTGAGTCGAGCAAGCTGTCCGGTGAGGAGCGGGAGCGTCTTGAGGGGATATCTAAGAGGATAACGCCTGATGAGACGACAGAGTTCGATTTCCCTGTTGTCTGGAACGAGAGGGTAAGGGAGAAGCTCGCACTCATTGAGACGGAACTCAGGGAACCTATGGAGCGCTGGTTGGGTAGATTTGCCCGGTATGAGGATATGATGAAGTCCATTTTCCGTGAAGAAGGGTTGCCGGAGGACCTTGCGTATCTTGCCATCGTGGAAAGTGGTGTCAATCCGAGGGCTTACTCGTATGCTCACGCCTCCGGGATGTGGCAGTTTATGAGGGGTACAGGAAAGAGCTATGGCTTACAGTCCGACTGGTGGCGCGATGATAGGCGCAACCCGGAAAGCTCCACAAAAGCTGCAGCCAAGCACCTGAAAAAGCTCTACAATATGTATGGAGATTGGTATCTGGCTCTTGCTGCTTACAACTGTGGCGAGGGAAACCTCAACAGAGCGATAAAACGCTGTGGAACAAGAGATTTCTGGCAGCTGAAGCTGCATCCGCAGACGGAGGATTATCTCCCGATGTTCATTGCGACCCTTATCGTTGCCAAGAACCCTGCAAGGTATGGACTATCTCCGAAAGAGCTTCCACCTATGGAGTTCGATACTGTCTATGTGGGGAGTGGCGT
>NATO01000076.1 GCA_002085385.1 candidate division Zixibacteria bacterium 4484_93 | reverse complement strand
AAAGAGCTCATCCTTTCCGGCGACAATGAGCCCCTCCTTGCCCATAGAGACAACGACATACTTTATTCCCGTCTTGGTGAGTCTTTTTGCCTCCCGGGCTATATCATCGATTCCGGAGAGACGATGTCCCGTTAGTCTTTCCAGCTCGTGGATATTCGGCTTGACCATAAATGGTGGAATGGAGATAGCCGATTTCAGTGCATCGCCGTCTGTATCCACAACTACCTTTACTCCGGCGGATGAAAGTGGTGAACCAAGCTGGTTATAGACATCACTCGATAACCCTCTCGGAATGCTCCCGCTTGCGACAAAGAAACTCGGCTTTGGAGATAAACATTTCAGCCTGTCATACAGAATTCCCAGTTCGGCAGGGGAGATGACAGGACCCGGTGCGTTGATAGAGAACTGCTCCTTTGTGGAGACACAGTGTATAATGATGTTTGTTCTCGTGTCGCCAGCTATTCTGACAAAATCTATTGTGAGCCCCTCGTTTATGAGTATCCCCTCGAGATATGCACCGTCATATCCGCCAGAAAGCCCCGTTATCGCTGTTTGACCGCCGAGTGCCTTTATCACCCTCGAAACATCTATCCCTTTACCACCGGCGTAGTATTCATCATGCAGGATGATGTTTTTATCGTCTCTGGCAAGCCTCTCGACATAGATTGTTCTATCGAGCGATGGGTTCAGTGTAAGGGTATATATCATTTTCCCAAATATATATCTAAAATCCCGTTTTGCAACACAAAAACTTTCCGATTGACAAGCCCTTCTTTTTTGATAAAATGTGTGAATATTATTTTAAGGAGGAAAAGTGTATATGTTCAGTGAGATTGAAGCGAGATGGAGGGAATATTGGGAGAAGACAGGTCTATACAGGACACCCGATGAGCCTAAAAACAAGTTCTACCTTCTCGAGATGTTTGCTTACCCATCTGGTGATATTCACCTTGGGCATTTCCGCAACTACACAATCGGCGATGTTATCTGGCGCTACAGGAAGATGCAGGGATATGACATTCTGCATCCTTTTGGCTGGGATGCATTCGGTCTACCTGCGGAGCAGGCTGCAATAAAACACAAGATACCACCGGATAAATGGACATTCTCCAATATCGAGCGCTCGAGGGATACGCTCAGGCGGCTTTCGATTTCATACGACTGGGATAGGGAAATTATCACAGCCTCACCTGACTACTACAGGTGGACGCAGTGGGTTTTTCTCAAGCTTTATGAGTCGGGACTCGTTTATCGGGATACGAGTTTTGTCAATTGGTGTCCATCCTGCAAGACTGTCCTTGCGAACGAGCAGGTTATAGCTGGCAGATGCTGGAGATGTGATTCTGTTGTCGAGAAGAGACGGCTCGAGCAGTGGTTTGTCAGGATAACAGCATACGCCGAGAGGTTGCTCAAGGGGCTCGATAAACTCAAAGGTTGGCCCGAGAATATCAAAACGATGCAGAGAAACTGGATTGGCAAGAGTGAGGGAACAGAAATAGATTTCAAGATTGAAGGGACGGATAAAAGTTTTTCTGTCTTTACGACTCGCCCCGACACGATATTCGGCACAACATTTGTTACATTTGCCCCTGAGCAGCCGCTCGTCGATGAACTCCTTCCGATTATGCCGAATAGAGAAGAGGTAGAAAAATATGTTCAGCAGGCTTTGCTGAAGCCGGAAATAGAACGTTCATTCGAGGGGAGAGAAAAGGATGGTGTCTTCACCGGGCTTTACGCCATCAACCCTTACAACGGTGAAAGGGTAGCTATATGGGTCGGCGATTATGTCCTTGCTTCTTATGGCACAGGGGTTGTTATGGCTGTTCCTGCACACGACCAGCGGGATTTTGAGTTTGCGAAAAGATACGGTCTGCCGATTAAGGTTGTTATCAATCCTCCCGGTTGCTCGCTTGACCCATCAACAATGGATGCCGCATACACGGAGCCCGGCATTATGACAAATTCTGGAACCTTCGATGGTCTTCCATCTACCGAGGGGATAAGAAGGGTGACCGAGTATGGTGAAGAGCGTGGCTTTGCAAGGAGTAAGGTAACCTATAAGCTCCGTGACTGGCTCATCTCACGCCAGAGATACTGGGGAGCGCCGATACCGGTCGTCCACTGCGAGAAATGTGGAATTGTCCCTGTTCCAGAGGATGCCCTTCCTGTTCTTCTACCGCCTGCCGATAAGGTGAACTTTGCCCCGCGGGGACGCTCACCGCTCGAGGACCTGCCAGAATTTATGGATACGACCTGCCCTGTCTGTGGTGGAGCTGCACGCCGCGACCCGGATACGATGGACACATTCGTCTGCTCATCCTGGTATCATCTGCGCTACACCGACCCGAAAAACGAGGGCGAGCCTTTTTCAAAGCGGAATGTGAACCGCTGGATGCCGGTCGACCTCTATATAGGGGGAGCAGAACACGCCACAGGACATCTACTCTATTTCCGATTTATCACCAAATTGCTGCACGACCTCGGGTATCTCGATGTTGATGAGCCAGCAATTGCCCTGTTCAATCATGGGATGGTGCTTGATGCAAATGGGGCGGTTATGAGCAAATCTAAGGGTAATGTCGTCTCACCGGTGGAGCTGATTGAAAACTACGGCGTGGATGTGGCGAGGATTGGAATACTTTTCATTGCACCGCCGGAGAGGGAACTGCTCTGGTCGTCCGAGGGGTTGAAAGGTGCTTCCCGCTTCCTCGAACGGGTCCACAACTTCTTCTGCAATCTATCCGGCAATGATGAAATCTTCGATTTTGACCAACTCCCGGATGTGGACAAACTCCGCTACCGTAAGCTCCACTGGGCTATAAAGCGCGTGAAAGATGACATCGAAAATATCCAATTCAATACCGCAGTTGCTGCTATGATGGAGTTTCTTAACACACTCGGACCACGCTTTCCAGATGATTCATCCATACCAAATTATATTGCGAGAAGGTTCATCAAACTGCTTGCCCCGTTTGCACCTCACCTTGCAGAGGAGATATGGCATCGAATGGGGGAGAAGGATAGTATATTCCTCTCACCATTCCCGGATTTCGATTCTACGGCACTTGTTGCAGAGACGGTGACAATCGCCATCCAGATAAACGGCAAACTCCGAGCAACCATCGATCTGCCACCGGATTCTGATGAGGAAATGGTCGTTTCATCCGCACTCGAGCTCGATAAAATAAGAAAATATGTAGAGGGGAAACGGATTGTAAAGCGGTTTTATGTGAAGAACAAACTTATAAATATTGTTGTTAAGTAATCAGAACCACCTGCGCTTAATAAATATAAATACCCCAATAGTAACGAGCAGAACAGAAAGTATTATAGTGTAGAGAAATGCGTTCGGTGAATGCTGGAACGGGAGACTGACATTCATTCCATAGAAACTTGCAATCAATGTAGGTATCATAAGGATTATGGTAATCGAGGTCAGAAACTTCATCACGACATTGAGGTTATTTGATATGACCGATGCGAAAGCGTCCATCATACCGCTTAATATATTGCTGTGTATATTTGCCGTCTCGATTGCCTGTTTGTTCTCGATAATCACATCGTCGAGTAGCTCCTTATCCTCGACATACATCTTGACAATCTCCATCCTCTGGAGCTTCTCCATCATAAGCTCGTTTGAGCGTAGCGATGTTGTGAAATAGACGAGGCTCTTCTCGAGGTTCAGAAGCCTTATCAGTTCCTCGTTCTTCAACGATTTATGAAGCTCCTTTTCCACCTCGGTTGCCCTCTTGTCCACCACCTTCAGGTAGTTCAGGTAGAGAAGCGATACATAATAGAATATCTGGAGGATGAATCGGCTGTGTTTATCCGTTGAGAACCGTCTAACCTTCCCGCTTGTGAAGCGGTGTAGTATCGAATTGTCCTTCTTTGAGATGGTGAAGATAATGTCATCGGATATGATAATGCCGATAGGCATTGTGGTAAATGGGACTTCCTCATCCTCCTCGAATATCGGTATCCTGATGATGATAAGCGAATATTCATCCTCGACGGCTATCCTCGCTCGCTCATCGACATCCAACGGGTCGGTGAGGAAATCGGAAGGGATGGCGAAATTCTTCTCGAGTTTTGCAACCTCCTCCTGTGTTGGGTCGACTATATTCACCCAGCAGTCGTCCTCGATAGATTTGACCTGCTCGAGCCTGCCGTTTATGGTCTTATAGACGGTTATCATTGCTATACTCCCCCTTTTGCTCTCAGAACCTCATCCTCTCTTCTTTCTTCTCCTCACCCGGGATAGTGGGTTTTGGTTTCTCTTCCTGCTTTTCTATCTCCTCGAACCTTGATGGGACATAGTCTTCCTTGCGGTGTGATAGCGGGCAATATGAGGTTGGCTCCGTTCCCTTTATGAATATCTCCTCCGAGACATCGGGGCATCTTCTCGTTGCCAGAAGTAGGGACTCGTTGCATATCCTCGCATGAACTATTCCTGGCGGCTCGGTGAAATCGAGTTTCTTCATACCCTTTGTTGCATCGATAATGAACTTTGCAAATACGGGCAGTGCTGCTCGTGAGCCTGTCTGGTTCTCGCCTATGGGGGTCATATCATCGAAATGCGTGTGCACCCCGACGACAAGCTGCGGTATAAATCCGATAAACCAGGCATCTGTGTAATCGTTTGTGGTTCCCGTTTTCCCGCCGCAAGGGCGGTCGAAGCCGTATGCACGAACCCCCCAGCCTGTCCCATGGTCAACAACCGTCTGGAGCATATTTGTCATAACATAGGCAGTCTGAGCAGGCAGAACCTCATCCATCCTCGGGCGGTTCTCCTCTATAATATTCCCCTCTCTGTCTTCTATCTGCCTGACCCAGATAGGTGTCGGTTTTATCCCGTTGTTCGGGAAGACGCAGAACGCCGTTACCATATCGAGCATTGTTACCTCGCAGGAGCCGATAGCAAGTGAGGGAACGGGTTTCAGCGGTGTTGAAATACCCATCCTCCTTGCATACCTGATGACCTGCTTCGGTGTTACCCTCTGGATGAGCCTTATCGCTACCATATTCTTCGATTTCTTCAGGGCGGTTCTAAGTGAGATTGGGCCGAGGTATTTCTTGTCGTAGTTCTCCGGTCGCCAGACCTTCCCGCCCACCTTAAGCACGATGGGGGAGTCGTCAATCTTGTCGCAGGGGCGGTATCCATTATCGATTGCTGTTGTGAATGTGAACGGCTTGAATGCGCTTCCGGGCTGGCGAAGAGCCTGAACGGCTCTATTGAACTTGCTCTTGACGAAATCCCTCCCGCCTATCATCACGCGAATCTCACCCGTCCTCGGGTCCATCGCAAGCATAGCACCCTGGAGCTGCTTGTAGCGACGCACGGTATCGGCAACTGTCGAGTCGAATACAACCTCCGTGTAGTCCGGGTCATCGGGATGATGTATCTTCTCTATCCAGTGCTGCAGCTTGTCGATATTTTCATTGAAATACTTCTCTGCTATCTTTTGCATATTGTAGTCGAGTGTCGTATAGACCTTGAGCCCTTGCTCATAGATAAATTTCTCGCCGTATTTTTTCTCGAGATATTGCCTGACGAACTCGACAAAATAAGGTGCTTTCCAGCTATACCCCTCGAAACTCTCGCTCCTGATTGGAACCAGCTTCAGGGAATCGGCAGTTTCCTGGTTGAGTTTGTGGTTATCCACCATCATATCGAGAACAGTGTTTCGCCTTCTCTGTGCCCTTTCAGGGTATTTGACAGGTGTATAGTATTCCGGCGCCTTGAGCACACCGACGAGCAGTGCTGCTTCTTCTGTGTTTATCTCCCAGACATTTTTGCCGAAGTATAGCCTCGATGCTGCCTGAATGCCGTATGCTCCCCTACCCATATAGTTCTGGTTAAGGAATATCTCGAGTATCTCATCCTTGGAGTATGCACGTTCGAGTTTGACGGCGGTTAGCATCTCCTTCACCTTTCGGGCGATGGTTCTCTCCCTTGTCAAAAAGAGTGTCCTTGCGAGCTGCTGTGTTATGGTGCTTGCTCCGCGAACTATCCTTCCGGATGTTATGTTCTGCAGGATAGCCTGAAATATCGCAGGGAGGTCAACTCCCCAGTGGCTGTAGAAGTGTTTATCCTCGGCGGACAGAAGTGCATCGATAAGCACAGGTGGAATGCTATCCAGGGTAACCCAGGTCCTCTTCTCGCCTGCCAGCTCGGCTAATACCTCACCGTGTATATCGTAGACAATCGTTGATAGGGTCGGCTCATACTCCTCGAGTGTCTGTGTATCGGGCAGGGCGTCGCGGTAGAGTTCATAGGCTGAGAACATAACGAACAGCCCGCCTACAATGGGGGTAAGAAACGCGATTGCAAATATAAGAAACAATGTAGATACTCTGAGCTGTCTCATAGAGGTTAATTTTAACCAGTTTTAGCAAATAGTCAAGGAAGAACGATTTCAGTCTGACACTGAAAGTAGAGAGGGTGGGCGATGGGACTTGAACCCACAACCGTTGGAACCACAATCCAATGCTCTACCGATTGAGCTACGCCCACCATATCATCTCTTTGCGCCTGGGCTGACTCGAACAGCCAACCAACGGATTAGAAGTCCGTTGCTCTATCCAATTGAGCTACAGGCGCCAGCGGAGAAATATAATAATTTATT
>NATO01000075.1 GCA_002085385.1 candidate division Zixibacteria bacterium 4484_93 | reverse complement strand
CTTTTCTTTTGTTAGCGTCCTGTCGAATGAGCGGTAGGTTATGCTGAAGGCGAGGTTCTTCTTGCCCGCTGGTATTCCCTTTCCGATGTAATGGTCGAAGAGATATACATTCTCGACGAGTGGCTCCGATTCCTTTATTGTGCGGAGTATCTCCTCGGCGGAGACAGCTCTGTCGACAATCAGAGCCACATCACGGCGGATAGCAGGAAAGCGTGGAAAATCCTTGAATGTCCTCTTTCTCTTCAGAGCTTCTATGAATGGTGAGAATGATAGTTCAAATGCGAATATAGAGCTTTCGATATCGAATATGGAGCGAATTTCGCGTGAGACGAGCCCGAACGAGCCAACCGCTTTCCCCGATATGAGAAAATCTGCACATATAGAGAAGAGATTGTCGTTTCGGGGGAGGGAGCTAAAATCCTCTATGCCGCAGAAAAGGGCGAGCGATTCGACCGCTCCTTTCACATCGAAGAAGTCGAACTCACGGTGGGAGGAGCCCCAGAAATCGGGGATAAATTCTCCAACGAGTGCACCTGCTACCCTCTGCTCTTCTATGTAACTGTTCTGCTTTTCGCGGAAAGTTTTCCCTATCTCGAACAGCTTGAGGTTCGTATTCTGGCGATGGAGATTGTATGAGACTACCCTCGATATCTCCGGCAGAAGAGAAGGACGCATAAATGCAAAGTCCTCACTAATCGGGTTGGTTATCTCAACAAGTGAACCATCTCTCAGAAACGGGAGATAATCGCTCTTCTTACCTATTGAGTTTGTCATAATCTGAGAGAACCCCATACCGGCAAGATGCTCTGCTACCATCTTTACAAGCTCGAAATCCTCCATACTGGAGGGGGTCGCATCGCCTGAGAGGCTGAGGTCATTCGGGATATTCTCCAGGCCGTATAGCCTGCCTATCTCCTCGACGATGTCGGCACTTCCATCCACATCGGGACGAAAACTGGGGACCTCAACACTGAAAAGCCTCCCTCTCTTTTTCATCCGAAACTCTATACCCTTGAGGAGTGAGATGAACTTCTCCTCTGGAACGGATATCCCCAAAAGCTTTTTGACATCTGCCGGGTCGAATTCGATGATGTTCTGTGAAATTTCTCTGGGGTATGAGTCGAATATCTGTGAGAAGCTTCCGCCGGATATATCCTTTATCAGTTCTGTTGCTCTTTTGATAGCTCGGATGGTTGCAGCTGGGTCGGCTCCACGCTCGAAGCGGGCTGATGCCTCGGTGGAAAGCCCCAGGAGTTTGCTCCCTTTTCTCACAACCCTCGGATTGAAGTATGCCGATTCGAGCAGAACGGATTTCGTATCTTCTGATACCTCTGTCTCGTTTCCGCCCATTATCCCGGCGATAGCAACAGGATGCTCGGTCGCTATGACCATAATATCCGGGGACAGAGAACGCTCTTCACCATCTATCGTGATAATCTTCTCGTTTTCTTTTGCCCTGCGAATGATGATGCCCTCTGATTTGAGCTTGTCGAAGTCGAATGCATGCATCGGATGACCCATCTCGAGCATCACGAGGTTCGTTATATCGACAATGCTGTTTATCGAGCGGATGCCGAGCCTGCTTAAAAGCGAGATGAGCCACGGAGGGGATTGATTAACATTCACATCCCGGATGATGGCACAGGAATACCTCGGGCAGTCATCGGGATTGTCTATCTTAATCCTGAAGCTGTCCTCATAATCAGGCTCGTAGTCCTGGAGACTGTAAATATATTGTTTGCCGAGCAAAGCTTGCAACTCCCTCGCAATCCCGATATGCGATAGACAATCGGGTCTGTTCGGGGTTATCTCCAGCTCGAACACAGTGTCTGCATTCCTGACGACTGATTCCAATGGCTTGCCAACAAGGGTCTCGGAGCGCAGAAAAAGCGGTTTGTCCTTCTCATCGGAAAAGCCCAGAGCCTCGGTGGAGAGAACCATACCATCGGATACGACACCGGCAAATTCTGCCCTCCTCACTGTCTTGCCTGATGGAAGGTAAGCTCCGTCCTTTGCAAACGGAACGAGGTTTCCCTTCCGAAAGCCGGGATAACCTGAGATGACAGAGTAGTTTCTCTTGCCATCAGAAACCGTTAGATGACAGTATCCATTTTTTGGTTCGTTCGGGGCGATATTCTCTATTTTTGCGATAATAATCCTGTTATCGAGCGGTGGATAATGGATAACCTTCTCCACCTCGCTGCCGGACATCGTCAGGAGTCTTGCCAGTTTTTCGGCTGGCTTTTGTATCTCGATGAAGTGGCTTATGTATGACAGGCTTACTCTCATCTTCCGCGGAACTGGGATAAAAATCTTATATCGTTGTTATAAAAGTGGCGGATATCGTCTATCTGGTATTTTATCATAGCGAGCCTCTCGACTCCCATACCAAAAGCGTATCCGCGGAATTTTTTCGGGTCGATGCCGGAGATTTCAAGCACCTTCGGGTGGACCATACCGGCGCCCGATATCTCGAGCCATCCAGTATTCTTGCATACTCTGCATCCCTTGCCACCGCAAATGGTGCAGGTTATGTCATACTCGACCGACGGCTCGGTGAACGGGAAAAAATGGGGGCGAAACCGTATCTGAGTCTGCTTCCCCAGAAGACGCCTGGCAAAGACAGAGAGCACCCCTTTTAACATTGCCATTGTGACATTACGGTCGATATACAGACCTTCTACCTGATGGAAGCAGATATAATGTGTCGGGTCGATTGCGTCACGGCGGTAGCACCTACCAGGTGATATCATCCTTATCGGGAGCGGATGAGTCTCCATTGTGCGAATCTGAACGGGTGAGGTCTGCGTTCTCAGGAGATATCCCGGCATAGCGAGATAGAATGTATCCTGGATATCTCTGGATGGATGGTAATCCGGAGTGTTGAGTGCATCGAAGTTGTAGTATTCCGTCTCGATGTCCGGTCCCTCTATTACCTCGAACCCCATAGAATAGAAGATATGAGTTATCTCCTCGATAATTGTGATAATCGGGTTCCTCGAGCCGAGATACCCTTTTCTTCCGGGGAGTGAGATGTCAACATCGGTGGTCTCCTGCGACTTGAGGATGGATTCTCTTTTTTCCTGAATGAGCCTTCCACATAGAGACTTGAGGGAGTTGACTGCAGTTCCAAACGATTTCCTCTCCGATGCCGGGAGTGTAGGTATCTTCTTTAGAAGACCGGTTACAATACCCTTTTTGCCGAGATATTCTACCTTGAGACTGTCAAGCTCGGTGAGCGTGGTTACCTGTTTTATCAGCTCCTCGAATCTTTTCTGGACATTCTGTATATCTTCGGGCATTATTGTGATAGATGGGTCTTTGCCCTCTCGACAATCGTCTGGAAAGCCTTGGGTGACCTTGCTGCAAGCTCGGCGAGATTCTTCCTGTCGATATCGATGTTTGCCAGTTTAAGGGCATGTATGAACTGTGAGTATTTCAGTCCATTCGCTCTGACTGCGGCGTTGATTCGTGCTATCCACAGTCTGCGGAAATCGCGTTTCTTCCTCTTGCGTCCGATGTATGAAAATTCGAGAGCCCTCTCCGATACCTCGCGGGCTGTTCTGTATAGCCTGTGTCTGCCGCCGTAGAACCCTTTGGCGGATTTCACCCATCTCTTTCTCTTTTTGTGTGCGGGAATCTGTCCTGTTGCCTTTGACATATTTTCCTCCTGATAATCGCAAAATTTTACAGATGTGGAACTATCCGTTTCACCCTGTTTGTATCTACCCGGGAGAGAACAGATTTTCCTCTCAATCTTCTCAGGCGGCTTCCCGACTTCTTGCCGTTCTTGTGGGATTTACCGGCGTGGAACCGCATAATCTTCCCCGAGCCGGACAGCTTGAACCGCTTGGCGGCACTCTTATTTGTCTTGAGCTTTGGCATACTTCCTCCATCCAGTTGTCGCAAACTTCCAATATTATACAAAATCTGCTTTATGTCAATCTATTTTTTGCCCCTCGGCATAAGAACGAACTGGAAACTCTTTCCCTCGAGTCTGATTGGTTTGACGAGGGTCGGGCTATTCTCTGACCCACTGAATTTCGAGCACTTCTCGACTGTGGCATACTCCTTTGTTTCGTCCAGTATTTTCTCGATAACTGCCTCGCCGAGCTCCAGATGTGTTTTCTGTCTCCCGCGGAAGAACATCGTTATCTTCACACGGTCACCCTTTTCGAGGAACTTTATTACCTGCTTTATCTTGTAGCTGAAGTCGTGCTCGGATATCTTCGGGGAAAACCGCATCTCCTTTACATGGATGATATGTTGTTTTTTTCTGGCGAGCTTCGCCTTGCGGGAAAGCTCATACATATACTTACCGTAGTCCATTATCTTGCACACCGGCGGTCTGGCTGTCGGGGCTATCTCGACGAGGTCGAGTCCGGCGTCCTCTGCCATCCTCAACGCATCCTCCGTGGGAACTATTCCCAGTTGCTTGCCATCTGTTCCTATGAGCCTGACCTCCTTGACATGGATCATCCGGTTAACTCGAACATTTCTTTGTTTAATTATTACCCCTCCTTGTTTGTGATTTTCTCTTTCAAAAGCAGAATAAACTCATCCTGAGTCATAGTTCCGAGCTCGCCCTGTTTGTGTCTCCTGACTGACACACTGTCGGTTTTTTCTTCTCTCTCACCGACTATAACGATATATGGTCTTTTCCTCAGTTCCGCGTCCCGTATCTTATGGCCGAGCTTCTCATCTCTTTTATCCAGATAGTATCTTATGTTGTTTTCCTCGAGTTTTTTTGCGACCGATGTGCCGTAGTCGAAGAACTGCTTGGAGACGGGCAATACCGCTACTTGAATGGGTGCGAGCCACAGCGGGAACTCGCCGGCATATTGTTCGATGAGTATCCCGAAGAACCGTTCGAGCGAGCCGAAAATTGCCCTGTGGATTACTATTGGGCGGCGGATTGTGCCGTCTCTGGAGCTATATTTCAGACCGAACCTCTCCGGTAGGTTGAAATCCACCTGAATGGTCGTGCATTGCCAGACCCTACCGAGTGTGTCGCGAACCTTTATGTCTATCTTTGGACCATAGAATACGCCTTCGCCTGGGTCGACCTCGAAGTGGATATTCCGTTCTTTCAGTGCCTCGCTGAGTGAGGATGTCGCCTTATCCCACATCTTTACTGTCCCGGCAAACTTCTCCGGGCGTGTGGAGAGAAATGTGTCGAACTGCTTGAAGCCGAAAGCAGCGAATATCTCGAATGTTAGGTCGAGCACCCTTATTATCTCGTCCTTCAGGTTATGCTCTGTGCAAAATATGTGGGCATCATCCTGTGTGAATCCTCTGACACGCAGGAGTCCGTGCAGCACTCCTGAACGCTCGTAGCGGTATACTGTTCCGAGTTCGGCAAGTCTCATTGGCAGGTCGCGATATGAGCGTTTCTCCGAGCGGAAATATGCCATATGAAAAGGGCAGTTCATCGGCTTGAGCTGATACATCTGCCCCTCGACATCTATCGGTTGGAACATATTATCCGAGTAGAACTCTGTGTGTCCGCTTGTTTCCCAGAGGCTGAGCCTCGCTATGTGTGGTGTATAAATATATTGATATCCCCATTTCCGGTGGATGCTCTTCCAGTAGTCCTCTATTATCCCGCGGACAACCGCACCCTCGGGTTTCCATATAACGAGCCCGGGACCGATGGAGTCATCCATCATAAAAAGATTGAGCTTGGTGCCGAGTATCCTGTGGTCTCGCTTCTTTGCCTCATCGAGTTTATGGAGATACTCTTTTAGCTCTTTTTTCTTCGGGAAGGAGATGCCGTATATCCGCTGGAGCATCTTGTTCCTCTCGTCTCCACGCCAGTAAGCACCTGCGACGGATGTCAGCTTGAGGAATTTTACCCATCCTGTCGATGGCAGATGCGGTCCGCGGCAGAGGTCGACAAAATCCCCGTTGCGGTATATGGAAACATTTTTGTCATCTATATCGGAGAGGAGCTCGAGCTTATATTCTTCACCGAGTGATAGGAAGATATTCTCTGCTTCTTTTTTGGAAATCTCCTCGCGAACAAACGGGATATCCTCTTCGATTATCTTTGCCATTTCCTCTTCAATCCGTGCAATCTCTTCCTCCGTGAATGGAGACTTTACATCGAAATCGTAGTAGAACCCCTCCTCGATAGCAGGACCTATGGCGAGCTTCGCCTCCGGGAATAGCCTTTTCACCGCCTGAGCAAGGATATGTGATGTCGAGTGCCAGAAAACTGCTTTCCCCTCAGGGGAATCGAATGTTACGAACTCCAGAGCAACATCAGAGAATATAGCTCTTGTGAGGTCGGAGAGCTCTCCGTTTATTCGACATACGACAGGATTTAGTTTCCCTTTTGCTATCTCGAGCGGGGTTATGCCCTCCGGATACTCAGAGACCGAGCCATCAGGGAAACTTATATGAATAGATATACTCCCTCCTTGGATAACGGATACAAATATATAATGGGCGATACTGGATTTGAACCAGTGACCTCTTGCATGTCAAGCAAGCACTCTAACCACCTGAGCTAATCGCCCACTTCCAAAGTTTGTAGAGAATATATCGAAGATGGCTGTTTTGTCAACAAAAAATTTCCGACAGTGGATAGAGATACTTGTTTCAAAGGGTTGGTTCTTGCATTGTTTGATTGCCATTTTGGGTATGCGGTCTGCTCCGCGGACAATTCATTGCTCTCATACAAATAATTTTCTGGCACTCTATACCTTTTTCTATATTCCAGCTAAAAATGGCAAAGTTAGAGAAGAGCGAAATAATATTATAGTTGCCCACGCGGTGCTATGATACCTTGTAGTTATGTATGTGCCCGCTGTCAAGTCGAAACCTGCCCCTGAATCTTTTCTTTTCTTGCTTTTTTGAGACGCT
>NATO01000074.1 GCA_002085385.1 candidate division Zixibacteria bacterium 4484_93 | reverse complement strand
ACCGGTGCTCGGTCAATGTGCACATAAATTTTACAGCCGTTTCGAAATACTCCTTTCCCCGCTCGTTTTCAGGGTCGTCGGGCCAAACAAATGCAGAGTAAAAATTAGAGAGTTTCTGTGAAAATTTCTCATCCATCATAACCACCTCCAGTGCAAATAAATATCGTCCTTATAATAGCAAAAGAACTGGGGGTTTCTGGCAAAACCGGGCAGGTTCAATCGTCAGGTCCTCGGCAAACTGATTTAGCTTCTATTTCAGATAAACCAGCTTATCAATGAAATTTTGTCCATCTATCTTAATTGTGGCAAAATACACCCCTGCCGGCAAATCATCAGGAGCCCAGATTGCCTCCCCATCCAAGAGAGATAAGCTCACAACACGCTCACCTCTTATGTTGAATACATCAATCGGCACATTTACATCCTTATCAGAAACGCTTATCCTTACAGATGAGTTGAACGGATTGGGATATGCAGAGAGAGAAATCTCCTCGGGCAGAGCCGACTCCTCAATGCCGAATGAGCCTATCACAAGCGAATCCATAATCGAGCCATCGGGACGCTTCGCGTAAAATCGAATATTCTCACCATCTATATCAAACCGAATGTAGTGGTGAACACTTTCGGAATAAATCGTCCAGTCGGATGTCCCGACAGAATAAAGCGGCGCTCCTCCCCCACCGGAGACAAGGTAGTGTATTCCGTTGACATAAGCGTGCTCATAGCTGTGGTCGTGGCTGTTGAAGACGAAATCCACGGCATAATCCTCCATAAGCGGCACAAGAAACAATTGAACAGCTACCGTCGAGCCGTGATTGCCGGAACTATACGCCGGATGATGAAACACGACAAAGGTGTAATCGTAAGCTCCACTTGCGGCAAGCTCGCTCTCGAACCAATCACGCTGTGAGGAGCCCCAGAGGTAGCTCTCGTTCGTGTTAAGAATAATGAACTTGCAGTTGCCGATAACCCAGGAGAAATACCTCTCATTGCTGGGTAGCTCAAAATAGTTGATGAACTGATTATTCGGTATCTCATGGTTGCCGAGGACAGGGTAATAAGCATAAGAAGCAATAAGGTCACGCTCTATATTGAAGAATGTCTGCCAATCGGAGAGTGAATATCCAGCCGCGACGAGGTCACCACCGTTTATGACAAATAGAATACCCTCCTCCTCCATCATCGCATCGACAACCGCCTGATGTGAGACAGAATCTGTGCGGTTATCCCCGAAGACAAGGAACGAGAACCTGCTCTCGGTCGGTGCTGTCAGAAAAGAATCGACAGGAGAGAAACTGTCGCCTGATAGGACTCGATAGAAATATCTCGAACCGGGGGAAAGCCCTGTTATCTCCAGTGTGTGGTGCGTAACAGATTCCGGGATGTAAATCTCCGTCGAGAGTGTATCGCTCCTTCGATAAACGCCCCCGTGAGAATAGCGGATGCGGGTGTCAGAGGCGTCATCCGTCTCGTATGTGATGCGGATAGATGTGGTCGTCAGGCAGGAAAGATATGGTCCCTTGAGGATATTACCGGATGCCGAGACAAAAAGAAAGAAAATACAACCTAAAACGGGAAGTATCTTTTTCATTACTCCTCCTCGTTTAATGATTATAATCCAATCTGATAAAAACGCAATATTTTTCATTTGACAACGCCCCGATAGAAATTATATTGGACAATCCATAATTAGGAATTTCAAGGAGGAAATAGAATGATAGGACTCGAGCGGTGGCGGATAATCCTCGTGATTGTGGTTGTTCTGGCAGCGATATATCTTCTTATCCCCAGCATCCGGTTTGCAGCACTGTCAGATGAGGCAAAAGCCTCCGACCCAGCGCTGGCAAGCAAACTCCAGAGGAAATCGATAAATCTGGGGCTCGACCTGCGAGGAGGAATGCATCTTGTTATGGAGATAGACAGGAGCAAGCTCCCACCGGATTATTCACGCAACCCAATCGATGAGGCGTTAGAGATTATAAGGAACCGTGTCGACCAGTTCGGCGTATCCGAGCCCGTTATCCAGAAGGAGGGAACAGACAGGATTGTTGTGGAACTTCCCGGACTCGCGGACCCCGAAAGGGCAAAAGAGATAATCGGTAAGACGGCTATACTCGAATTCAAGCTGCTGGATACCGAGGAGGCAGTAAAGAACTTTATCAAGGCAGTGGACGATACCCTAACGAAGTATCCCGAGATAATCGATGCGGCAGAGGCTGGCGAGGAGTTCATACCGGAAGAAAAGGGCACAACACTGGCGGTCGTAGAGAGTACAGCAGCAGAAACTCCAAAGGATACTCTCGCTGAGAACGAGGAAAAGAAGGATACGACCGTCGGGAAGGCAGGCGAGCTGTTCGGTGAGAAGGATACCGCTCTTGCCGGGCTCGCAGAGGAAGAGGTCGGAGGATATGCTTTCTCGGCACTTGTCGAGCCATACAAAGAAGAGATACTTATACCGAGGATGAATTACCAGACGGTAAAGAGGCTACTCGAGCATCCCAAGGTAAAAGCCTGCATCCCCCCTGGCGATGAACTGCACTGGGCAAATGAGTTCGAGGAGATGAGGGGAGAAGATGTGATGAGGCTGTATATAACCAAGAAACGTGCAGAGGTGACAGGAACCTATCTTCGTTCCGCTAATTTCGGGTTCGCCTCCCCGTCCGACCCGAAAGCAGCGGGGCAACCGGTGGTAAATCTCACATTCAACAGAAAGGGTGCTGCGATTTTCTCCGCCGTCACGGGAGCCAATGTCAACAAGCGACTCGCCATAATCCTCGATGGGAAGATACACTCTGCTCCGGTCATCCAGACAAGAATAAGGGATGGAAGGGCACGAATAACAGGTATTCGCAAGGTGGAGGAGGCGAGAGACTTGTCCATCGTTCTCAGGGCTGGAAACCTGCCTGCTCCGCTTACTATAATCGAGGAGCGAACAATCGGTCCTGCACTCGGACAGGACTCCATCAAAAGGGGAATATTTGCAACTATTCTGGGCGGAATACTCATCTTCTTCTTTATGATAATTTACTATCGGCTATCAGGGATTATAGCGGTAATTGCACTCATTCTGAACCTCTTTCTCCTTTTGGCTGCTATGGCTGGCCTTCATGCAACGCTTACACTACCCGGAATTGCAGGTATTATTCTCACTATGGGTATGGCTGTCGATGCAAATGTGCTCATCTTCGAGCGGATACGAGAGGAGTTGAGAACCGGCAAGACCGTAAGAGCCTCCATAGATGCCGGGTATTCGAGGGCATTCCGAACAATCCTCGATGCCAATTTCACAACACTTATCTCAGCTATTATTCTATACTACTTCGGAACGGGTCCGGTCAAGGGGTTCGCCATAACCTTGAGCTTCGGTATCATCATCAGTATGTTCACAGCAATAATAGTAACGAGAATGATATTTGCTGTGGTGACAGAAGCAGGCAGAGCAAAGAGCCTCAGCATATAATTAAGGAGCGAAAATGTTAGAACTGATAAAGAACCCAAAGATTGATTTCCTGAAGAGTTCAAAACTTACATTCAGCATATCAGGTGCAATCATTCTGATAGGGATAATCTCCATCATTGCTCACGGAGGATTGAACTGGGGAATAGACTTCACCGGTGGAACACTCGTCGAGATAAGGTTTGAAAAGGCTTTGGACATAGGTAAGGTAAGGTCTGCCTTAGCCGAGCTCGGACTGGCAGAGTCCGATGTCCAGACGATAGGAGCCAGCTCGCGGGAGTTCTTAATCCGTACAAAGATAACCGGGGAAAAAGGAGAGACATCCATCGACAAAAAGATACTTGCTCTGTTCAAGGAGAAATTGCCCGATAATCCATCAGAGATAATGAGAATCGAGGCTGTCGGTCCAAAGGTCGGAAGCGAACTCAGATGGAGAGCACTCTGGGCTACACTCTTGGCGTTCCTCGGAATCCTCCTCTATGTCTCATTCAGGTTCCAGTTCCGTTTCGGTGTCGCAGCGGTCTTGGCACTCTTCCACGATGTGTTCATAACTATAACGGTGCTCTCGCTTATCAATGCTGAGTTCTCTCTGACAACCATTGCAGCACTCTTGACTATCATCGGTTACTCCATAAACGACTCGATTGTCATATCCGACAGAATCCGCGAGAACATTCGGGTAATGTATCGAGAAGCATTCAGCAAGATAGTAAATATCAGCCTCAATCAGACGCTATCCCGAACAATCATAACCTCGCTCTCCACCCTCCTCGCACTCGTTTCGATATTCCTACTCGGCGGGCGTGTTTTAAGGTTGTTCTCTATTCCGCTCATCATAGGGGTTATCGTCGGAACATACTCATCGGTATTCATCGTTTCTCCAGTCGTCGCCAGCTGGGAGGAGAAATTCCCATCGAGGTTTAAGAAGAAATGAGATTTCCCCCTCCAGCGATTATACTGGAATAAGTTTCGGGCTTTTTGTTCTCATCGCCTGGTTTGGGGGTTCTCTCTATTCCCTTTCCATAGAAGAAAAGCTACTTCCTCTGAAATAGCCACCGAGAGAGATGAACAGAATAGCCGAGGCAGCACTTAACACGCAGCCGTAGACAAATGTCATAGCCGGGGAAACGCTCTGCCACAAGATGCCAGCAATAAGACTCGCGGGAAGAGCTGCTATCCCCACAACAGTATGATAGAACCCGAGGGCTGTTGCCCTCACATCCTCAGGTGAGAGGTCAGATACATAGGCTCGCTGGTTGCCATCGATTATCGCATACACAATGCCATAAAGAGCAAAAAGGAGAACAAACGCCAACAACGAGTCAAAAAGTGCAAAACCGAGGGTTGTCAAAGAAAATAAGAAGTAACCAAAGATGATTACCTTCCGACGCCCAATCCTGTCAGACAATCTACCAAATGGAACGGCAAATGCTGCGTAGAATATATTAAATAGAATATACAGAATAATTGGCACACCAACCGACAATCTGCCTGAAAACTGCTCCTTTGCACGCAAGATAAAGAACATATAGTTGAAGTTTGCCAGAGAGAATACGCCCGAAACCAAGATAAACATTCTGAGTGGCAAATCGAGGCTTTTGAGGCTGAGCTTAAATGTTATATCCCGTTTCTGCTCCCTTTTTTCCCTGACAAAGTGCAGCGGAGCAAGGGAAAAAACCGAGATGACAGCAGCGACCAATATGATTGCCTTAAAATCGAGGTGCAGAAACCAAAAAAGCAAGAAGACAATAGCCGAGCCGAGAATTGCTCCTGATGTATCCAGTGCCCTGTGTATTCCGAACCCTTTTCCGCGCTCATCCGGCATAGACTCGGCGATTAACGCATCCCTCGGGGCAGTCCTCAGCCCTTTGCCAATCCTCTCAAGACCGGAAAACAAAAGCACATTCTGCCAGATTCTCGAGAAAGCGAGGAACAGTTTGAACACAGAGGATATGAGATATCCGAAAACAACAAATATCTTCCTCTTGCCAGCCCTGTCGGAGAGGTATCCAAAGAGGACCTTCAGTATGCTCGAGACACTCTCCCTTATTCCACCGACCAGCCCGACAACAACACCTCCCCCACCGAGAGCCGTTATGAACATCGGCAGGATGGGCATTATCATCTCACTGCTTACATCGTTTATGAAGCTGACTATACCGAGAAGGACAACATTAGAGCTTTTTTCTTTCATAAGTGGCCTCCTGCTGAAACTTGCGTCGTTCGCAAGTGAACGGTTTTTACCCTATAACAATATCCTTGATGAGCTTTTTGCCGAGATGCTTGTTTAATTTTTTAATCAAATCGGATTTCAGGAAACTTATCTCCTGCCGCCAGGATGCGCTCTCACAATGGATAAAAAGAACACCTCTCTCTATCTTTACGGGGGTAGTATGCTTGGAAACCTGCTCGCCGACCACATCATCCCAGATAAGAACTGCCCCGGACTCCTCCACTCGCTTCTTCAGCCCGTGTCGCTCGAGGATACGTCCGAGGATATCCCCAATCGCCTCCGGTCTGCCTCTTCTTCTATACATCGAGTATTACCCTCGCATAATAGCTTCCATCGGAGTTCCGCTCGACAATCAGCTTATGGTATGTTACCGTCTTCACCTCGGTCTGGTATCCGTGAACCGACGGGTCAAATTTCTCTCCTGACACATTACAGGCAAGATGATTCTCCCCGGTAAATTCAATGGTAAATCTTGCTGGAACAAGCCGTTTTACCTGCATAATGTAGGAAAGCTCGGAGAGATACTCCACCAGAAGCATCTCGATATCCGATGATTTGACCTCGAACCGATATATTACTCCTCCATCCTTTCCCGGTCCGCCAAAGATAATATCTGTCAGTGCAGCCGCGGCATTGCTGAAAAGCTCCTGTTTGCTTTTCCCAAACAGCTCCATCCCGACATCGGCGGTGTGGTCGAACAGTCTATATCGCTCCATAGAATAAAGTTAAGAAAAAAGCTCGATTTGTCAAAGGTAAAATCCTGATTATCCGATAAAGTTTATATAAAAGGCTTGATTTTCGGTAGAATAGAAGTATATTTTAAGGTCTAAAAAACTACGGGGGGGTGAGACGCAACGGTTTCTGCTTTTGTTTTGGTAAAAATTGAGGAGAAATTTCGCGAATGAGATTCAGTCTTCCCCTTGCGGTTTTGCTATTAGTTTTCGCTTCCATCCCGCTGGCGGCGCAGGAGCTGCTCCCTTTCTGGATACCGATGGTGCCAAGAACGGATTCTCCTGTATTTTTCCCGTTCGAGAGAGAGCCGGAATTCTTCAACTATAAAGCAACGGACATCTGTTATGCCGACTTCGACAGAGGATATGTGGTTGTTGTCAGGAAGATAGATAATCTCATTACCTATCAGCCATACATCATTCCAATTAAGAATTACATAGATTATCTCGAGTGGAAGGGGTTCAACCTGAGCGGCGTCTCAAGAAAAGAGGGTGAGTTAAAGCG
>NATO01000073.1 GCA_002085385.1 candidate division Zixibacteria bacterium 4484_93 | reverse complement strand
TGGATTCTTCAGTCTTCCCCTGAAGGCGGTAGCCGCCGTATTTGTGGTATGACTGTGGCTGCATACCGATGTGTCCGAGAACCGGAATGCCTATGTTCACGAGCCGTGATACAAGCGGCGCAATCTCATATCCCCCCTCGAGCTTGACAGCAGCTGCCCCCGACTCCTTGAGAAAACGACCGGCATTTCTAACAGCCTCCTCATCGGAGACCTGATAGGAAAGGAACGGCATATCGGCAACGACAAGGGAATACACAGCCGCCGATGCCACTGCCTCTGTGTGAGCAAGCATCGTATCCATAGTTGCGGAAAGGGTGTTGGGTTTCCCATAGAGAACCATATTAACCGAATCACCGACAAGCAGTATATCGATTCCAGCAGAATCGAGGAACCTCGCTGTGAAAAAATCATAGGCGGTCAAGGCAACTATCTTCTCTCTCCCCTTCTTCGCCGTTATCTTAACGGTTGTCATCCTGTCCATTTTTCAGAAAAGCTCCTTCTGAGGGTTATAGTATCTCATTCCCACAGGCGGCTCGTCGAGGATACGAAGCAGCCTTGTGAATTCCTCTGTGTCGGTGGAGAAATTGACAGAGTTCGTATTGACAATGAGGAGCGGGCAGTCATCGAAGTTGAAGAAGAAATGGTTGTAAGCCTCGTTGAGGCGCCCGATATAGTCGAAGTCAATCCTCCTCTCGTATGAGCGTCCCCGTTTTCTTATCCTATCGAGGAGAACCTCCGTCGACGCCTCGAGATAGATAACAAGGTCAGGCGCCGGTATACCAACTTCAAGAACATCCGCTACATCCTCGAATATCCGAAGCTCAGGGTCGCTCAGGTTGATATTCGCGTATATCCTGTTTTTCTGGAAGATATAGTCGGAGATAACAAGCGTGTCAAAAAGCTCTGGTGAGCCGAGATTCTTCATCTGACGGAAGCGAGATAGCAGGAAGAAGAGTTGAGTATGCAGTGCCCAGGCTCTCGGGTTCTTGTAGAAATCCTCAAGGAACGGGTTCTCCTTAAACTCTTCGAGGACGAGTCTCGCAGCGAACTTCTCACCGAGCATTCTGGCGAGCGTTGTCTTGCCAACACCTATAACACCCTCTATCGCCAGGAACCTCACGCTATCATCCATAAGGATGGCAACCTCTTGATAATATAAGTTTCTCCTTTGTTCTCGAGCTCGGAGAGCATCTCCGACAATCTCTTGCCGAATAGTGGCTCCGTCATATCAGGTGCTATCTCGGTTATAGGCTTGAGGAAGAAATCACGCTCATACAAACCGCTATGCGGGATGACGAGGGATTCGGTGTCAATAACGAGGTTGTCAAAAAGGACTATGTCCATATCAATCTCCCTCGAGAGCCATTGTCCGCGGGGCTCCCTGCCGAGAAGGGGTTCTGCAAACTTGACAAAATCGAGCAGTGCCTGCGGGGTCGCATCCGTCTCGAGGCAGACTGCCTGATTGTAGAAGTTCGGCTGATTCCTCCTGCCAAATGGACGGGAAAGATATACCGATGAGACAGCCTTGACATCACCGATAAGCGAGAGAATAGAGACTGCCCCCCTGAGTTGAGACATCGGTTCTCCGATGTTCGAGCCGAGAACAAGATAGACATCACTCATCGGAGCATATACCCCTTTTTGTCTCTATCTCAATAAAGCCGATGTGTCCCGGTATCGGCGGCGACATTTTCCGCACACGAACACAAACCCCTCGCGGAGAGAACCGGTTATAGATTTCATCTACCAATCTTTCGGCAAGCGTCTCGATGAGATGGAACTTGTCCTTTGTCAGGAAATCACTGACAACCTCGTAGACCCGCTCGTAGTTTATCGTCAAAGAAAGGTCGTCATTCCTCGCCGGAGAGGCTGTATCTGTGAAGAGTTCGAGGTCAACCTGAAAGCGTGTCCCGAGCGTCTTTTCGGCACTCGAAACGCCGTGATAGCCATAAAACTCCATATTCTTTATTCTTATCACACCCATAGTTGAGAAAAGATATGCGAAATCCGAGATTTGTCAAACAAAACCCATAAAATCGGAAAGATACAACCTATCACCCTCGAAGGTATCAGGAGAGAGACAGAGCCGCGGCTCTCCATAATGTATCGTAATCCTCGCAAACGGCTTAGGTATCATAAATTTATCCCAGCTGGAGAGATGCCACGCAGAGGACGGCTCGACCCTGACAGGGATAATCGGCTTACCCGAGCGCCAGGAAGCAAAGAGCGCCCCATTCTGGAATTCCTCCATAGGACCACGAGGACCATCCGGAGTGATGGCGATGGTTGCACCGCTCCCAAGAAGTCTCACCATCTCAACCAGACCTCTCGCTCCACCATGCGTTGTCGAGCCACGGACAAGATTATAGCCGAACCTGACAAGAACCCTCGCTATCATCTCGCCATCGGTATGCTCGGAGACAAGAACCGTTATATTCCTCTTTCTATGCGTGTAAAGGAGCGGGAGCATAACCCCATGCCAGAAAGCAAAGATAAACCCATCGAGGGAGCGGAAGTTCTTTTCTCCGACAAAGCGAACACGCCAGGTCGCACCAAGGAGCCTTATAACAGGAGGAAGAAGCCTTGGAACAAAAAATAAAAGGAGACTATCTCTTGCTTTCATCGGTCATCGATTTGAGAAGTTTAATGTTCTTTCTTACCTGCGGAGCATCGGGGGAATCAGGATACAGACGAAGAAACTCGGAGAAATACCCTATCGCTTTATCCAGTTCTCCTGTTTTGTAGTATGCGGAGGCAAGGTTAAGATACACGACCTCATCCTTCATCCCCGAATCCAGCATCCTCTGGAAATGTGCTGCCGCCTTTTCCCAGTCACCAGCGTATGTATAAACGATGCCCAGATTCACAAGAACATCAACATCGTTCGGCTTCATCTCGAGAAGCTTTCTGTAAAGCGGTATCGCCTTCTCGGGTTCTCCTGCTCGGGCATAAGCATTGCCAAGGTTGAAAATAATCTTCGGGTCATCCGGGAAAAGATGCATCGCCTTCTCTCCCCAGAAGATAGCATCAGAGTATCTGCCCGACTCGAGATAGGCTCCAGAAAGATTTGTGAACGCACTCTTGTATTTCGGCATAGATTTAAGAGCTGCCTTGAAATGAGGAATGGCAAGCTCGTATTCTTTCTCTTCGACATAGACCATACCGAGGTTGTTATGGGCAAGAGGATGGTCGGGGTCAACAGATATAACATAGCTCCAGAGCGATTCTGAGTTGCGC
This sequence comes from candidate division Zixibacteria bacterium 4484_93, assembly GCA_002085385.1. Taxonomy (GTDB): domain Bacteria; phylum UBP14; class UBA6098; order 4484-93; family 4484-93; genus 4484-93. Next base: position 3,703 of record NATO01000073.1, on the reverse strand, counting down.
CACACCTTCTCCATCCGAACAAAGGAGAAAGCATACCAGACGAGCAGGAGACCAAAAACAGGATATACAAACCTTCTTAACCCCTTCGACCTGCCGAGAAGAACACAGAGGGCAAACGGATAGGCAAACGAGGAGATATAGATATATCTGTCAGCCATAAGGGTGGAGATAGGGACTATATTGAACACAGGGATAAGCCCAACATAGAACCAGCCGAGAGCAAAGAAAATTTTTCTGTTCTTTTTGTAAGTGAACAGGAGAAGATAGATAGAAACAATGGCAAACACAATTCCGAAGATAATCCGCCAGTCCAAGAAAGAAACCGGTGCAGAAACGATATACCTCGGCAGAAGATGATAGGGAAAGACGAGGTTCAGGATGTATCTTGCAGCGATATAAAACTCGAGGAAGAATGTCTGGATAAACCCTCCCGTATGAAAGGAGGATTGCGTGCCGGCAAGCAGAATAAAATATACACCTGCAAGAATAGCAGGAAAAAGATAGGGAATGTAGAGAATGAAATTGGTTCTGGAAAATTTTCTCTCGGATAGGGCAACATCATAAAGGAAAAGCATTCCAGGGAGAACAATTGTCGATGGCTTGGAAAGTATCGCAAGAAAAGAAGAGATAATAGAAAGAACAAAAAACCATCCATTTTTTTCCTTGCGGAACAAGATGTAAAGGTATATCGCAAGAAAGAAGAACAGACCCGATAGCACCTCCTTGCGTGCAGCAACCCAAACAACAGCTTCGATATGAACTGGAAGAAATCCAAACAGAAAAGCACCAATAGAAGCATATTTTCTATCGAAGAAATGGGAAAGGATAAGATATACCAGAAGGATATTCAGCAGGTAAAGGAGGATATTATGCAGGTGATATATCCATTGCGAGTATCCCGCGAGTTTGTAGTCTATTGCATAAGAAAGCAGCCTGACCGGTTGGTATGTCCCGCCTGCTCTCGGTGTGAACATCCTTGCGATGTTCGATGGGGAAAGCGAGCGGATAACACTGTTTCCCAGAACAAGACCTCTATCGTCCCAGTTGGTGAAATCATACCTTATAGATGGAGAAAGCATAAGGAAAACAACCAAAAGCAGAATGAGTATATAAAATCTCTCTCTCACGAAAGAAAAGTTAAAGGTAAAATATCAAAAGTCAAATATTGTTGACAAGAGAGATAAAACTCATAATATATTCTTTTTGCGAGGAGGTGCAAACTATGAGGAAGTTTCTTTTTATTATCTTTGCCCTGACGCTTCTATCTGTCGGGGTGGTATCTGCCACAACCACATTTGAGAAGATAGACATAGCGAGAAACAATCTACTCATCTCCCAGGAGGATGCAATCTATTACAAACTGCTTGCCCTGAGATGTCCATCTCGACTGCCTGCGTATCTTATCGGCGATACAAAGGGTCGCGAGGGAACAGCCTTTGTCCGAAGGGTGATGGAGGAACTGGATGGATACTCACCCGAGCTTCGCTCCCGGATAAAGGGGCTACTCGACCGGCCTGCCGGATTGACGAGAACATACAATTCCTCCGGTGGACATTTCAAAATCCATTATACAACAACAGGAGAAAACAGGGTCCCATCGACCGAGTATGTTCACAATATGGGAGGTTATCTCGAGAGAGCGTATTCCCTCATCGTGGACACGCTCGATTATTTCCCTCCCGTATCGGATGGTGAGGCTGGCGGAGATGACAGAACCGATGTCTACCTTGTCGATATGGAGGATTACGGAGTAACCTACATAGAGTCTCCTGGAGATGCGGAATGGAGCGATTACTCTGCATATATCTTGATTGAGAATGATTTCGCCGGCTTCCCCGATAACGACGACCCAGAAGGAAGACAAGCAGGAGCATCGAAGGTGACAGCAGCCCATGAGTTCTTCCATACGGTTCAGGCGGCATACGATGGCTGGGAGCGAACCTGGTGGATGGAGATGTGCTCCGTATGGATGGAGGAGCGGGCATACCCGTATGTCAATGACTACTATCACTACCTCGATTTCCTGTTCGATTATCCACAGAAATCGCTCTTCACATCCGATGGGGAGCATGAGTATGGAACAGCCATCTTCAATATATTCAATGAGAAGAAGCACGGGATAGATATTATAAAGGAGATATGGGAGAACTGCCGTTATGAAACAGCCGAGGAGGCTCTCGCAAGCTCATACGAGGCACACGGCTCAAACCTGCCCGATGAGGTGGTAGATTTCTGCATCTGGAACTACTTTACCAGAGTGTATGCTGACCCCGAGAGATTCTACCCCGACGGAGCAGATTATCCTGGTATCAGGATGGAGAGAACGCATACCGTGTATCCTGTCTCGGGGATGACAACGGTGCATCAGCCAGAGTATCTCGGGGCAAACTATATAAACCTCAGAAACCCCATACCGTATGTCGGGACATTTCAGTTCTCATTCAGCGGAATATCGACTGTTTCCTGGAAGATTGCTCTTATAAAAAGGGACTTATCAGGGATATACAGCTTTGAATATTACGATGTGCCATCATCAGGGAACACACTCATAACTGTCGATGGGTTCGAGAACTACTACCAGATAATCGCAATCATCATACCGACAACCGGCAGGCTGACAGGTTATAGCTACACTTACGCTGCCACCATCGGCTCGACAGAGTTTCCGCCTCCATCCAACCTGCGAGGGATAAGCGGAAGGGATAGTATGGTTCCACTTTTCTGGACAGAGCCATCAGGCGCCACTCCCGACGCATACAGGATATACCGTAGGATAGAGGGGCTCGACTCATTCTCGCCGATAGATGAAACCCCATTGACCCACTACTACGATTCGGATGTGGTCAACGACACGAGATATCAATATGTCGTGACGGCACTCTACGACTCGAACGAGAGCGGATACTCAAACATCGTAACAGCAATCCCCGCCATCGGCGAGGTGGTCCTCGATACATTCGACATCTTCTACGATGATGGCGTTGCAAGCACATACCTCGGCTCCTGGGATTCTGGTGACATTATCGCAACACGGTTTGTCGCAGACGACACCATCTACCAGTATCGCATTGTTGGGGTGTCAGCAGATATGTATGATTTTGCTTATACAGGCTCCGCACATATAAAGGCTGTTTTCTATTCTGTTGGCGAGGATACGATGCCTGACGAGCTTATCGCCGAATCCGACCCCGTGCATACGACAGCATTCCACCCGGAGCTTGCAAGCATCGATGTATCAGAGCTCGAGCTGCCCCTTCCATACAATATGGGAATCATCGTGGGGATAGAATATGTCTCCGGTGAGATAGGGAGTATCCCCGCTATACTCGTAGACGACCAGAACGGCGTTCCACATTACACAAATTACTACTGCTACCGCGGAACATGGAGAGAACATTACACCTTCTGGGCAACACCGGAAATGACAGGATACAACATCATCCGTCTGACAGTTGAACAGTATGTCGGCATCGACGAGGAGCAGAATACAACCCCCAATACAGTGTCCATCGACGCATTTCCGAACCCGTTCAATAACCTATCAAAAATCAGGATAAACCTTCCGCATCCAGCGGATATAACCATCTCGATATACAATTTGCTGGGTGAAAAGATAGACGAGTTGTTCTCCGGACGAAAGGATAGAGGCTCTCACATCTTCCTATGGGATGCATCGAACCTCTCAACAGGAATTTATCTCTAT
>NATO01000072.1 GCA_002085385.1 candidate division Zixibacteria bacterium 4484_93 | reverse complement strand
GCAGAACTAACCTTGTCAACAAAACTCCTCTTCATTTCATCCGAGAGTTTCACAAGACCCGCATCATAATCGAGAACAAGGATGGGGTTATCAACCCCTATGATTTCTGTTTTCATCTCCACACGGCGGTTCTCCTCGGCAACCCATACGCTATCCTGAGAGAAGAAATATTCCCCTGACTGACCTGCCCGCCTGGTTGTTTTCTCATACCCTTCCGTCACAACCTGTATCTTGGAGGCTGGTGCACCCTTTTCAACAAGAAGAGCTTTCACCATCTTCGCCCTTGCAACAGCGAGAGATTCCCCTGCAAGCAGGGTAGTATCAACTCTGCCCGAGATGGAGTCAAAAATAGTCGCATCGGTTCCGATATCGAAAAAGCCGTAGAGTTTGAGAAGGACATTCTCATTGTCTTTAATTCGCTTGGCTATCTCATCCAGGGTGGGGTTGAACCGCTCAGGGACCGTATCTGTTCTCTCGCCGAAGAATATTATCGGGATAAGCGGTGTATCCTCTGCCAGATAGATTGCCTGTGAGACGGTGAGTCCGGACTTTGTAAATACAGGCTGTTTGGGCCTTGGTGGACTGAAAACTGCAACCGTTTGGACTCCCCTGTTGTTGCCCTCATCCAACTCATCGATACCGCCATACTCGCTCTTAAACTGGCTCGGACTGGCATCGGCAGCATAGTGGAGTTTGAAAAACCCCTTCTCTTTCGGTTTCCAGACCCAGGAGATGTTCGTCTCTTCACCGGGAGAAAGTGAGTGGAGTTTCTCTGTGAATACAGGCTCAACTGCTCCTGTCGAGTCCTCCACCCAGACGGTGAAATGGAAACCGCCCGATGGTTTATCCCCCTCATTTTTTACCCTTGCGATAAACTGGGCTGAATCAGAAAACTCAATTACCGAGGGGTTCAACTTTAGTGATTCCTTCTCAAGCAGGAGGTCAACATATTTTACCGGTCTTCTTGGCAATCCAAACGAGAGAGCAAACCTGTGTGTATCTATTTTTAGTATATCCACATCGGTCAGCGGCTTCTCGTAGGCATAGTCGAAACCTATATTGTACCGTGTTCCTGTGCGCAGGGATAGCCCGGCAGAGAACCGGTTTTCATTATACCCTCCTCGCAAACCGAGCCTCTTACGGAAAAGCCACAACTCGCCGCCAGCATACCAGTTGAACTCGGTGGTATCCCGGTAGCTATCGATGCTGTATTCTCCCTCAAAGCCGGGGAAAAACAGGTCGAAGAGGTTAAATGTTATACCTCCCCTTATGTTCATCGGCAGGTTAGCAGATGGCACATTCCCGAGTGTGGGGTTCGGAGGGACAATATTTTTCACCACACCACCAAGCGATATCCAGCGATACTTAAAGATAAGCCCGGCATCAGCACCGAAGGAGAGAGACGATGAGCCGTTTCTGAAAAGCGGGTCGCCGAAGTCAAACTCGAAGAAGTTTTCGGTCACATAATCGGTGCGGAAGAGGTTTGCCGATGCGCCCAGAGCAATGAAGCCTCGCCTCCTACGGAAACTGATAAGCCTCTTGCCATAAACAAAAGAAAAGAGGTTCTCCCTGTAGACATTCGACAAGAACTGTGTGGCGCCGAACCCGAACGAACCAAATTTCTCTGTCCTGTGGTAGAATGAGAAGAGGAACTCCTGAAGGTTATCATTCTTCAAGCCGGCACAATAGTTGAAATAGGAAAGGGTAAATATGTCGCGGTTCAATCCCTCGAGCCCCGCCGGGTTGGTGAACACTGCGTTGGCATCATCCGATGTGGCAACAAAGACCCCACCCATTCCAGCAGGCCTCGTTCCCTCAACCGGGCTGAAACTGAAAAGAGCCTCAGCCCACAAAAGGATAAGTGCCAAAGCTACGCTTCCGCTTTTACCCATAATCCCTCACTTCGTTATCTCGCCAACGAGATTGTTCCCTGGCATACAACCTTATTCCCCTCTTCTACGATATATATATAAATACCGGGCAAGACATCCTTACCCGCTGTATCCTTGCCATCCCACTGCCATAGAACACCGTCTTTCTCCTTTATTGTCCGCACAAGAGAATATTTCAAATCGTATATCGCTATCTGACAATCGGCAAGTGAACTCCCGGAAAAGGAGAAGCGGACAACATCGTTGTAGCCGTCATTATTCGGCGTGAACGGATTGGGCGAGGCAAGACATTCCTCCCTATCCACGAAGAACCACCAGGAGAAAGGCTCGAGCAATGAGTTCGGCATACCATAATCGAACGGTGAATAATCCTCCACCGAGACAACATCAACCCAGACCGTATCCCAGATGGGAAAAGACAGCCCTGCATCACGGCAGGATATAACAACACGGTTGCCTGTAAGGGAAACCCCTGCATCACCTATGGAGAAATCTTGCCCGGAAATCCTGACCTCAAGCGATGAGAAGTTCACGCCCGATAGAGTATCCGAGAGCACAAAGGATATATCAGGAGCGGAATCATACACTACCTCACCGGAAGCAGGGACAATATCGAGAATCGACGGAGGCGAGAGGTCAACATAGAAGTACCAATCATAGGACTCGAGTCGATTTCCGAGAACATCAACGATGTAAAGCCCTATGCTTTCCCTCGACTGGTCAGGCATAGGGGAAGGTGGAGTAAAGAAGACTGTATCGGCTGAAAATTCAAAGGAACTCCCTTCACAGTACATACTCCCCTCAAAGAAAACACAGATGGAATCGAGTTCATTGGACGAGGAAACACGGAAGACAAGGGTATGCCTTTCGAGATGTGTTACAGAACCCACCACAGGCTCGATAATCTCGCATTCGGGGAGTTCATCAGATATATAAAATATTAAGCAAGTATCGAGGCGGTTCGGCTCACACATATCGGGAAGGTCTGCAAGATGCAGGCAAATATTGACGGTGTCACCAGCCGAGAAAACAAGCATCCCCTCAGGAACCTCTATCAGTGAATCGGCGAAAATGTCGAAAATATTAATCGAATCCCCATTGACTGTGATGAAACTTGCTGTATCGAGTGGAGTCACATCGAATATCCCGAAGACAAAACCTGGAGAGGCGGTATGAAGAGTCTCACTATCCGATGGAGAGCAGGATGTAAGAACGGGCGGCTCACGGTCGAGGATGAACTCGAATGTCAAAGGAGGAGCCATCTGCCCCCAGATGTCCATAACAGCATTTATAGTCACCTCATTCGTGTCAAGAAGCACCGACTCGGGGACAACAACTGCTGCCTCGTTCCCATCCCAGGCAGGGAAAAGCCGAGACCCATTGACCATAACACGGGCAGAATCCTCAACTATGGGGTACAAGGATGACACACAGAACACAATCTCCGCAGTATCGCAGGAGATATGAAAACCGTCCTCGGGAGAGGTCCAGACAATCTGCGGGATATTTCTGAGAACAAAGAAGTTCCAGCAGCTGTCAAGCTCGTTCGGGCAAAGCGATGCAGCATCATATACATTCACACATACCTCAACACTCTCGGGATACAGAATACCAAGACTCTCCGGGTAGAATATGAGAGTGTCTCCTGCAACAGCCAGATGAGATGTATCGTATCTGTTTTCATTCAAAGATAGTGCGAATGTCTCCAGGTTCAGTCCGGCAAAATTGTCCATAACGACGAGCCGGAGCGGTTCGAGCTGATTTGCGATTGTATCGGAGGGAGCAGGATAAACAAAGGCTATATCGGGTGGAGTCGTATCAATGAAGAAACGAAACAGAAACGGCTCATCGGAGAACGGGTTGTGGAGCATATCCTCGCAGGAGAGGAGTCGAACAATAACCTCACCCTCAGGGAAAAAACCTGCAGGCGAAACAAACCTCAGCGTGTCATCGGAGAAGGTGAGATAAGGAGAGGATGTATCATAGATAACAGATGCGACCTCGAGTTGAATGCTCGAGGCGTTCACACCTTCCGGGTCGGTAATATAGAACACAATCTGCTGTGGGTCACAGCCCGTCACGGCAGAATCCGTCGGCTCAACCAGATAAACAGATGGTCCCTCCGACTGGATAAAGAATTGCCAGCAGGTATCGGAGATATTTTCACCGCAGAGCGTTGCAAAATCGGACAGCTCCACACATACGGAGACCGTATCACCGCCTACGAAGTGCCAGCCAGCATCCGACGATGAGACGGATGCCCTGCCACCCGAGAAATCGATGATGCCATCCTCGAAACCCACAGTGTCATCGTTCACAACGAATATAACGCTTCCCGTGTCGATGCCGCTCCCGGTCTCCATAAATTCAAAGTATATATCAGGCTCTCCCATGGAAATTGTGCAACCTGGAGCAGGAGAAAGGGCAACTATATCAGGCGGAATTCTGTCCACAAAGAAACTAAAAACGGTTGTATCGGATGCCGGATTGCCGAAGATGTCCGGAAATGAAACGAACTCGACATCAACCCATCTCCCCTCTGCCTCCGGCGGGACAGGTATCGTTATGTATACTGTGTCTCCGGATATCCCCAGCCCGGAGCCATAAGCCAAGAAACCTGTAATTCCACCGGAAAGTCGCACCCGAACCGAGCCAGTATCTATCCCCTCCTCATCGGAGAAAACGGCAACTGCAACGAGTGTATCGCAGGAGGAGACAACACTATCCTCCGGCAAGATGAGCGAAACCGAGGGACCAGCTGTGTCGGCGAAGAAAAAGAAGCAGGTATCGGATAGCACATTTACTCCGCACCACCCGGCAAGGTCAGCCGCCACGATACAGACAGAAACTGTCTCACCACCAGCCACAACGAGACCTATATCCTCCGGGTCAATCACAAAACGACCATCTGTGAAGGAAACACCGATGGAGTAAATCGAAAGCAGTCTCGAGAAGCCGAAATTGGATGACACCTGAACAGAAACAGTGGATGAGTCCAGCCCGCTCGAGGCATCGCCGATATTAAACGAGATGGAATCGGGCAGCGAAAAGAGCCTCCCCTCAGGGTAAAAAGAAGAGACATAAGGCGGAGTATGGTCAAACCAGACGGAGAAGGAGAGGGTGGGGAGCGCTCTGCCAAGAATATTAAGCAAATCCAAAGAGAAATAGAGAACCGTATCTCCTGAAACCTCCGGCGTAAAGACAATCCGCTCACCATCGAAAGAGAGCTCTACCGATGAGGTATCGAAGCTTTCTCCCGAAACCGAAAGAGAAATAGTTCCTCCATCTATACCGTAAGGGTCCTCTACCTCGACAACCACAGAATCACAGGAGACCCAGACACCTGTATCAGGGAACAGAACGGAAGCAGTCGGATGAGATGCGGCAATGAGGAACTCCCAGCAGTAGTCGTCCGCTACATTTGGTCCACAGCCGACCGCCATATCCTGAATACCGGTTATACAGACACGAACAGAATCATCACCAGGAAAAGAGATACCCGCCTCGAGGCAGTCCACGAACACCGTATCGCCGGATAGCCTCACCCCCGTATCACCTATCCTGAGATGTAAAGAGCCTGCAAGAGCAATATCGAGCTCCGATAAATCGACTCCGGAGAGGGAATCTATTACCCGGAAGAAGACAAGAGGCGATACATCAAAGGCATAGTCGGAAGGTGATACCTCGAGTATAACGGGGGGAGAAGCATCCCGCAGGAAGCTCCAGTTCACACTGTCGAGGCTGCAGCCATCTCCATCCTCGATATGCAGGAGCGTAAATTCAACAGTATCTGTCCCGAAGTCGCTGAAATGCCCCGTTACAGCGAACTGTGGAATAAAGTGCTCGGCAAAAGGATACTCACCGGGAACAGATAATCCATTTATCTCGCAACTCATACCATACCAGTCTATGCCCTCCAGGTCGGACAAAGAAAACGATAAGTAGAAACTATCACAGGATGTAAACTCCCCATCAGCTGGAAACTGTTCCAGAACCGTAACCTCCGGCGGTGTCTCCGTCCTGTGAGGGACATCGATGCACATAGAGGCATCGGTTGTATCGTAGTTGGGGGCATACACCCTGAGCCCAAAGCAGTATGTAGTATCAACTGGTGGATTCACATTGCAGCGAATATTGAATGAAGCGGTAGCCTGACTATCTGTCAAAAGCGGAAGCGGAGAGAGTAGAACACGAGTTTCTCCCTCCTCAAGCGAAAATCCCTCAGGGAGGGTTATCTCAGCAAAGACCGAATCAAGTGTGTCTATAATGGTGCTGGAGACTATAAGGTCTATGGTGAAAGGATTAGGGGAATACTGGTCGCAGTCTCTTATCGTCAGGACATCCGAATGTGAGAAAGTAGAGAGCCTGATCTCGCCGGGAACGGTCTCCGCCGAGCCAAGCCCGTAGTATGTTGCAACACTTCTTGTCCCACCGGGTGGGACAAGAACTGCATCCCAGCGGAGAAGAACAGAACTATCGAAATATTCCTCCTCATACACAGTGTAATCCCAGAACACACTCGAGTAGCGTCCGAAATCGCCATAGACAAACCTGTCCGGGCAAATAGCATCTCCTCCCATAAGAATCCCCTCGCCAATCAACAGGGAATCTGGCTGGAACGGACTCTGCTCGAACGCCTGCCAGTAGCCGGGAATTTCCGGATACACATACTCCTGCCCTATATGAGAATAACCATATTCGGTGGCTATCGGTGCATTGTCGCTGCTGTCTATCATCGTGTCAAGGAAAAGCAGAACCCCTACAGAGTGAGAGACATCATCCCTGTTTTCGAGGTAATACTCGATAAGTATCATCGGGTTATCACCGAAATAAACAGGAGTGGTGACCTGTGTAATGAGGACATCGGATACCTCGAAATAGCAGTATATAGAGGTATCCACAACGGTTGCGGGGGCAAGCATATGCAACGGTGCTGGACGACCAGGTATAGAATCCTTCAATGTGGCATAAATATTCCCATCGACAAATATATGAGTATGACTCGTCGAGTATTGTGCAGGGAAACCGAAAAGGAGCTTCTTGTGCCCATCGTGAGCAGGTGT
>NATO01000071.1 GCA_002085385.1 candidate division Zixibacteria bacterium 4484_93 | reverse complement strand
TCGAACTAAACTACTTTTTGTAAAGGAGAATAAACTATGAAGAAGATTTTTCTCGTGGCACTGTTTCTGGCTTTTATCCCGCTTGCCCTCTTTGCGAGGGAGCTTGCCATAACGATTTACAACCAGAATATAGCTCTCGTCAAGGATGTCAGGGAAGCGGTTTTTGATAGGGAGGGAGAGTTTAGACTCACCGATGTCCCCTCCTCGATTGAGCCGACATCCGTGCATTTCTCTGTCCTGACAGGAGCACCGCTTACAATACTCGAGCAGAACTACCAGTATGACCTCGTTGGAACGAGCAAGCTGCTCGAGAAGTATCTTGACCAGACAATTCATATCAGGACAGAGTCGAAGGAGGATTTTGAGGGGAAATTGCTCTCATCCTCCCCGTCCGACTGCATAATCAGGAAGAAGGATGGGGGTGTCGTCTCTGTGAGGTCCGGGCTTATCACAAAGCCGACCTTAGTCTGGCTCTATCGTGGGGAGAAATCGGGGAAAAGAAGGTTTGAGCTCTCCTATATTGCAGGCGGCATCAACTGGTCTGCCGACTATGTCGCTGTTGTTGATAAGGATGATAAAGAACTCGGTCTCTCTGGCTGGGTGACGATAGAGAACCGCTCGGGGACTGCCTTCCCCGATGCAAAACTAAAACTTGTTGCAGGGAAGGTGCATCTTATAAAGCCCGAGCATTGGGACGCACGGTATCTTGCGAAGGGGGTTACTATGTCGGAAGCGGAGAAACCGTTTGTCGAGGAGAGCTTCTTCGAGTATCATCTCTACACACTCACCCGTCCAGCAACGGTTGGGAACAACGAGACCAAGCAGCTTTCCCTTTTCCCTGAGCACACGGTAGCCGCCCGAAAGGAGTATATCTACGATGGGGCAAGATATAGCATGGTTCGGGTTGTGATGGAATTTATCAACTCTGAGAAGGCAGGACTGGGGATGCCTCTTCCCGAGGGGAAGGTTCGTGTCTACAAGGAGGACAAATCTGGTGCCCTTCAGTTCATCGGTGAGGATAAGATTAAACATACGCCGAGGGATGAGAAGGTGCGGGTGTATCTGGGGGATGCATTCGATGTCGTGGCAGAGCGGAAGAAGACGAACTATAAGAAGCTCTCGAGGACCGTTCACGAGGACACATACGAGATAACTGTTCGCAACCACAAGAAAGAGGATATAACGGTGACCGTTGTCGAACATTTCTCGGGTGACTGGACGATAAAGGATAAGGACGCCAGGTTTCACAAGAAGGACCAGTATACAGGGGAGTTTTACTTGCCCGTTCCAGCTGACGAGGAGAAAACGCTTACCTACACGGTCAGGATAAAGTATTAGGGAGGCGCACCGAAGATGAGAAAGCTCTTTCTTTCATCCTTTCTTTTACTTTTTGTTTTCTCCTGTGTTCCTGTTAAGCAGCAGACTCCGATGGATGCTCTCGATTGGTTCGGTCGTGCGGAGGCGAGGCTGAAGGAGCATAAATTTGAGGCGGCGGAGTTCGGTTATCGTCAGGTGGTCGACAATTTTCCCCGAAGCCGTGTTGCCGATGAGGCACTCTTCAAGCTTGGATATACACAGGTTATCCTCAATGAATATGACGATGCTATTGCGAGCTTCTCCAAACTCGAGGAACTTTATCCCGATTCTCATTGGTTGTTCGATGCGAGGCTCTGGCGAGGGATACTGGAGGAGCGGCGGGACTGCGTTGCATCCCTTGAGAATGTGAGAAAGAGGCTCAAGCTCTCCGGGAACCGAAAAGATATCTCAGAGGAGGTGCGGCTCTTAAAAGAGGAGAACGAGACGCTCAAGGCTCGGGTGAAGGAGCTGGAAAAACTGCTCGGGGACCTGGAAAAATAGATGAAGGCTCTGTTGTATATCCTTCCGTTTGGCATTCTTTTTATACCTTCCTTTGCCACATCCGATTGGACTACCGTGGGGATGGCAAGTGGTGTCTGATTATCGCTTTGTTACCTCTCTTGCGGAGGGAAGCCGTTTTATATATGTTGGCACGACAGGAGGGCTTGTCCGCTACGATAAAGTCGATGAGCGGTTCCTCTTCCCGTATGATTACCTCGATGTCGCAATTGGTGGGATAATAAACTCTCCTGTGAAGGAGCTTTCCGTGTCGGACAACAGGCTCAAGGTGGAGACGAGCACCGGGACATATAGCTTTCCGGTGTCATTGCCTTTTGATTCCACATCGGATGACTGTCCCGAGAGCTTCCCTGGATACATCCCGCCGCCGGGCTACTTCTTCCGCCCCGATGGTGTTCTCTCCGATATGCATCTTCACGACTACCCGGTGACCGCCTGCCTCACAGACTTCATAGGAAATAAATTCCTCGGCACCTGGGGAAAAGGGCTATTGCGTGTGAAGAATGGAGGTAACCTGCTCGATGTGCTTCCCTTCGGGCTTGCATCCCCGGTGGTGGATAATATCTGTGTATCCGATGATTATACAGTCTTTGCAGGTGAGGGGGGAATAACCGTCTGGGAGAGGGAAAAGGATATCTGGGACATCTTTCAGGCAGAGGATATCCCCTCTCTTCCGACAGACCGTGTGGAGGATGTTCTCATTATGGGAGATACGGTCTTTTTTGCCACCGAGTTCGGGCTTGTCACCCTCGATGTTCGCAAGGGTAGGTTTAAGACCTGCAGACCGGCTGTGGAGCTGACATCGCTTGCCCTTGTGAAAGATACACTGTGGGCAGGCACCACGGATGGAATTGCGGTTTATTCCTCTGATGGAGTGAGCCTCGATATACTGCGTCGGGCGGATTTCCCAAGGGTCAACGATGTCGCATACCTCGACAACACGCTCTGGTTTGCCACGGACTATGGCGTATTTACCTGGAATGATAAAGGTTTTCTCCGATACACCAAGGATGACGGGACTCTCGATGCTTCCGTTATCTCGGCGAAGGCATCGGCTGACACCCTCTTCTTCCTGTCGAGGAAGGGGATAGTTGCTGTCCCTTCGTTTATTGATAAGCCGAGCATCTTCCCCGGGCTCTTCATCTTCAATGGCAGGAGGATAAGGGATTTTGAGCCGGTCGGTAGGTTCTTCTTCTTTGCCACATCGAGCGGGGTTGCCCTCTACGACAGAAAAAGTTTTGAGACGAAGATATTGACAACCGAGGAGGGGCTTATCTCAAACGATGTCAGGATGATAACCAGGGAAGGGAAATATCTGTGGTTCGGGACACCCAAGGGAGCCAGTCGCTTTACCCTTGACTGGTAAGATGTCTCTCTTTATATTGCAGGTGCGATGATAGATAAGCTACTCATCATTCTCTCCTTTCTTTTTATCGCCGGGTTTGCCGTAGGGTATCTTTTCGTCGATATAGACAATAGAACCCCGAAGCCCGAAGGGAAAGCTGTGTATGTGCCGTCGGGAAAACTCAAGATAGAGGTTCTGAACGGAGCAGGGATAAACGGTCTTGCTGCAAGGTTCCGGGACAGATTGTGGGAGCTTGGCTACGATGTTGTTCGGGTGGATAACGCAGAGCTTCCTTGCTACACAGAAACAATTTTCCTTCTACGCACAAGACCCACTCCTGAGCAGAGCAAACTCCTTTCGATACTTGCCCCAAGGAGAAATGCTGTCCTTTTGCAGAGGGGAGAACACAATTGTGATGTAACCATTATCGTTGGAAAGGATTATGAAAGATACCTTGGAAAAAAGCAGGATTGATAAATCGAGAAAGCTTGCCATCGAGATAGCGGAGATAATCCTCTCGAAGAAGGGTGAGGATGTCGTTTTGCTGCATCTGCACGAGGTAGCAGATTTCACCGACTTTTTCCTTCTATGCTCGGCGAATAGCACAACGCAGGTCGATGCTTTATCCGATGAGATAGTGAAAAGGCTGAAGAAACAAGGTTGTTTCCCCCACCATATAGAGGGAAAGGAGGCGCTCTCCTGGGTGCTTATCGATTATTTCGATGTCATCGTTCACATAATGCTGCCAGATGCACGCTCGTTATATCGGATTGAGGAGTTCTGGGGCGATGTGACGAGGGAGGAGGTATATGGGGATTGAGGATGTCGTAAGGGAAGCTATCCGCTCCTCCTTCGGAATAGATTACAAGGAGGCAATCCCGCTCTCCAGACCGAAGAAACCGGAGTTCGGAGATATGTCGACATCTGTTGCTTTCCAGCTTGCAAAGAGACTCGGAAGCTCTCCGAATGTCATCTCTGAGAAGATTGCAAAAGAGCTTGCCTCCACATCGGAGCTGTTCGAGAGGGTAACAACTCAAGGGGGATACATTAACTTCCATTTTGGCAAAACCTTCTTCTCAAAGCTTATCGGGGATATTATCTCCGGCAAACTTGCTTCTCTTGTCCGCAGGCTCTCCGATGGTGAGTTTGTCCAGATTGAATATGTCAGTGCCAACCCGACAGGACCGCTGAATGTCGTCTCGGCAAGGGCAGCCGCTGTCGGGAGCAGTCTTGTCAACATACTGAGAAGAGTGGGTTATGATGTAAAGGGAGAATACTATCTAAACGACGCGGGGAATCAGGTAAGACTTCTAACCGAGTCGCTCAGGGCAAGGATAAAACAACTCAAGGGTGAGAGAGCGGACATACCTGACGAGGGATACCACGGGGAGTATCTGCTTGACTATGCCAGAGATGCGATAGAGGAGAATGTCCCGGATGATAGGCTATCTGATTGGATACTCTCTCGCATAACAGACGATATAAAAGAAACGCTTAAGCGGTTTGGTGTCTGTTTTGACAGCTGGGTCTCTGAGAGGGAGCTCCGCTCGTCAGGGAGAGTGGAGAAGCTCATCTCTGAGCTTGACAAGAAGCATCTTGTCTATGAGAAGGATGGAGCAATCTGGTTTGCAGCGACATCTCTTGACCCCGAATCGGAGCAGGATTATGTGTTAGTCAAATCCGACGGGGAATACTCATACTTCGCCGTCGATATAGCATATCATCTCGACAAATTCCAGAGAGGGTTCAGCCATGTGTGGGACATCTGGGGACCCGACCACCACGGGCATATCAAGAGAATGCAGCTCGCCCTCCGTTCCCTCGGATATGATAGGGCGTTTTCCGCTATACTTCTCCAGCAGGTGAATATTGTTGAGGAGGGGAAAAGAAGGAAAATGTCCAAGCGCAGAGGAGAGCTTGTCACCCTGAATGAGCTTTTGGGTGAGATAGATACGGATGTAGCAAGGTTCTTCTTTCTCGACCGGCGTGTCGGAGCACACCTCGACTTCGACCTCGAACTTGCCAGGAAGGAATCGGAGGAGAACCCTGTATATTATGTTAAGTATGCCCACGCCAGGATTCGCTCGATTGAGAGACTCGCAGGGCTTCGTGGGATAACCCCAGGGAGTATAGAAAATCTGCTTGGGATACCGGAGTTCCTGCATCTTGCGAGGAGGGTTGCGGAGTATCCGGATGTAATTGTGCGGACTGCTCGCGAGCTCGAAACCCATATCCTGACCGATTATCTTCTTGCTCTCTCACGGGATTTTCATCATTTTTACCACATTCATCGTGTGATAACAGGGGACAGGGAACGCTCGTCAGGGATGCTATCGCTTGTTCTTGCTGTTGCGGAGGTTATAAAGGACGGGCTTGCTCTTCTGGGGATTGAAGCCCCCGAGAGGATGTAAAATATTCTTGTGTTCGGGAAGTTTCCTGTTATATTCTGGGGTGTAGCTTCCTGAAAATTGATGAAAAGGAGGGGAAATGAGACATCTTCCCGTAATAGCTGTTTTTCTTTCGCTTGTCATTGCCGTCTCTGGCTGCCAGAGGGAGCAGAAAACCGAGCAGGACTACCTTTCCCTCATCGAGCGGGCAAAAAGGGAAGGGGATGTAGACGGGGCGATGAGATTTTATGAGAAGCTTATCAAAAAGTTCCCTGAAAGCCCGCAGATAAAGGAATATGAGGATGAATATATCAGGCTCCTCTTCGATGCGGCAGAGAAGGAAGAGAAGAGAGCCACCTACTATCTCGATAAGGTCAAGCTGTTTTTTGCAGAAAGAGAGAAAACCCCACTTTACTATGAGGCTCTGTACTTGCTTGGTAAGCATTTTGAAGGGGCGGCGGACAGTGCAAGGGCAGGTAAGTATTTTGCCGATATTCCACCGAGGGAGTATTTCAGGATTGCCCAGGACGCGCAGACAAAAGGGAATAGTCTCGAGGCGATTGCCTGCTACAAGAAGCTGCTCGATATTTATCCTGATTATGAGAAATCTTGCGCTGCAAGGTTTATGATGGGATTTGTCTACTCGGAGCAACTGAAGGATTACCCGAAGGCTCGCGAGGCATTTCAGGAGTTCCTGGAAGCCTGTCCAGGGAATGAGCTCGAGGAATCGGCGAAATGGATGCTGGAGAATATGGGCAAACCGATTGAACAGGTTTTTAAGGGAAAGCCCTCACCTGCATAATACGGAACTCTAATATGCACCCTCACTCTTGAGCACGGCAGGGATTGTCTTCATCAGGATGTATATATCGAGCCAGATTGACCAGTTCTCGATGTAGCTTATATCAAGTCTAACCATATCGGCAAAGCTCGTGTTGGAGCGGCCGGATATCTGCCACAAACCTGTCATCCCGGGGGTCGTGTCGGTTCTCTTTAGCTGCCAGGACTCATACTTCTCGACCTCGGAGGGAAGAGGCGGTCGTGGTCCAACGAGGGACATATCACCGAGCATAACATTGAATAGCTGCGGGAGTTCATCTATGCTGTAGCGTCTTATGAAGCGTCCGATAGGGGTTATCCTCGGGTCGTTTCTTATCTTGAATATCGGACCCTCCTTTTCGTTCAGGGCAAGAAGTTCTGCGAGTCTCCTTTCAGCGTCCTCATACATCGAGCGGAACTTCCACATCCAGAACCGCCTGCCGTTTCTGCCAATCCGAACCTGCTTGAAAAATACCGGCCCGGGGCTGGTGACCTTTATTGCTACAGCTGTTGCAGCGAAAAGTGGCAGAAGAAGGATAAGAGCCATCGTGGTGAAGACGACATCCAGTGTGCGCTTGGCTATCCTCTGCCATCCCTTGAGAACGAGGTCGGAGAAGGCGATTGTCGCTATGCCGTCTATATAGTCTATCCGTATGTTTCCCGAAAGGAGCCCGTGAATCTTCGGTACCATCTCGAACAGAATATTCTCTTTGTGGCACTCATATATTATTCTTAGAATCTCCTCCTGTGATATGTCGAAGTCGCACAGAATAAGCTCGGTTATTCCCTCTCTAATCAGAACCCATTTTAGCTGTTCAATGGAGCCGAAGACGGCATCCGCAGGGATATCGGGGCAGTCTCCCGTTGGAATGACGCCGATGACACAAGGCGATGTGAGCGGGTCGTTTTTCAATCTATTGAATATCCTACTTAGGATTTCCCCTTTCCCGATGAGGAGTATCCGTGATGTTCCAATCCCTTTTCTGACGAGAAGCCGTGTCAGGGAGAAGAGCCCCCTCCTTTCGGCGAAGAGGAGGATATATGCCACGGCGACGGTTATGGCAAGCACCAGACGGGAGTATGCATAGCTGCGGTATATAAATGTCAGAGCCATCGTTCCGACGGCAGAGACGAACACCCCTGCGGCGAGATGGGCAGCCTCCCTCGATGATGTCTTCCTTACATCAAACGAGCCATAATGCCCCATAAAACCGAAGATGAGAATCCAGAGGATACTCATTATAAAGCCGGAGTAGAAGTAGGCGGAATATGACTGATATGCCACTCTGACAGGAATAATTCCCAGCGGGAAGCGGATAAGATATGCAAGCGCAACGGAGAGGTTTATCACAAGAAAATCGAGCAGCACCTGAAGATATCTTATCCCTCGCTCGACGGATGTTTTTACTATCAATCTTCTCTCCTCTTCAAAAAAATCTTGCATTGAGGGGCTTATAGTGTTAAAATATAAGATGATAAATGCAAGTTGTCAATATTATATGAATATATGATATGGCAGAATTCAGATTTCGCCTGCTGAGTCCGGAGGGAGAGATATTCTCCGGGGAGATTGAGTATCTTTCCTGCTTCACGCCCGAGGGGAGTCTCGGTGTCCTTGCCGGGCATTATCCGCTTGTGGCAAAACTTGTCCCGGGGGAGACCCTGTATGTTCGCGGGAGCGATGGCGAGCATTGGTTTGTCCTGTCCGGTGGTTTTTTGAATGTCAAGAGGGATGAAACGGTCGTAATCTCGGATGTTGCCCTCGAGTCCACGAAGGAGGAGGTAAAGGAACTTGCTTCCAGGCTCGGCTCCATCCGAAACCGCCTGGAGATTGGTGAGAAACCGTCCGCTGATAGAGAGGAGTTGGAGCTCAAGCGAAGGATAAAAGAGACATTATCCTCGATGAGAACAGGTAAGTGAAGAAGGTTTATCGAAAGGGGAAGAAGATGAAAAAGATGCTTGCTCTATTGCTTGTCTTTCTTGTTATCAGCCTTTTGGGCTGCGAGAAGAAGACGACGGAGCCAGAGGATAACTCCCCCGAGGCTCCGGAGTATAATCTGTTTGGGTATGTTATGGACGAGGATAATGAGCCAGTCGAGGGTGCTTTTGTTTTTGTGACGCCGGATACAGTCGATACGACGGACGAGGCAGGATACTACGAACTTTCATACGAGGGACGCTCCTTCGATGTAACATTTTATGCTCCGGGATTTGTCCCGACAACATACTATGGGATAACAGGCTCATTCGATGCGACGCTTTTGGAAGCTCCAGCGGAGAAGAGCTACTACACAGGCACAGTGCATATCCATCTGTCCGGGCAGAAGGCACCGCTTTATCTCTGGGTTCATACGACGAACGGGGCAAGCTCACCTATGTTCGTTCTCCCACCAGAGACGGAGGATACGACCGTTGTTGTCGAGGATGTCCCCGAGGGGGAGGATGTTCGTGTGAATATCCTCGGCAATACTGTTGAGGATGTGTTCAATAGGTTGTCTCCTCTTTTTGATGTAACGGGCGATTTCGAGCTGGTGGAGACACTTTACACATCCAAGCCGGAGGAGATGAATATAGTCTATTCCTCACC
>NATO01000070.1 GCA_002085385.1 candidate division Zixibacteria bacterium 4484_93 | reverse complement strand
GATATTCCAAGTCTAATGATGGCGATGTCAGCGGAGACCACGGCGGTTATGATTATTGGGTAGTGAAGTTGTCGCCGGAGGATGGGATAAGCGAGAATGCTATGCCCGAGCAATTGGCAATAAATGTTTATCCCAATCCGTTCAACTCGTCCGTCGCCATCGCAGCGCCTGCGGGAGCAGAAATAGAGATATATGATTTACTTGGCAACCCTGTATGGTGCAAAACCATCCCCCGGTCAGGTCAAGCGGAGATGGTCTGGACACCCGACGAAACCATTGCAAGCGGAATATATCTTGTCAAGGCAACCTATGAAAGGGAATGTGCAACAAGAAAATTGGTATATCTAAAATAGAAAGGAGTTTCAATGGCAGAGTTTGAGCCTAAGATAGTCGGTTTCTTCTGTAACTGGTGCACGGCGGCTGCCTCCGATATGGCAGGAACATCGAGAATGCAGTATCCGCCGAATGTCCGCCCAATCCGTGTCAACTGCTCGGGTAGTGTGGACTCGTCCTATATTATAAGGGCGCTCCTGAGCGGTGCGGATGGTGTGATTGTCGGAGGATGCCATCCAGGAGATTGCCATTACCTCTCTGGGAACTATAAGGCTCGCCGGAGGGTGGCAATCCTCAAGCAGGTCCTGGATACCCTCGGACTCGATAGCGACAGGGTTCAGCTTGAATGGATTTCTGCAGCCGAGGGGAAGAAGTTCGTGGATACGATGAAACAGTTCACCGAGAAGATTCGCAACAAGGGGAAAAACCCCCTTGCTTCGAACTGGCTTGCATAGAAAGGAGCAACAATGGATACAGGGAAAAGGATATCCGCCAAAAGCATCTCTGCGGAGGTAACAGGTATCATCGGCTCTCTGCTGGAGAGAGGCTTAATGGATGGAGTGATGGCACTCAAGAAATCGGGCAAGGGGTATGCGTACTCTCTCCTGACAAAAGGAGCGGAGATGACCGATGTTGACCCGCTTGCTCCATATCTTCCGACGAGTGCTGCCAATATCGCCGCTAAACTCTCCAGAAAAGGGACACCGAAAAAGAAGATAGCGCTTTTTGTCCGCCCCTGCGAGATGCGGGCGATAGTTGAACTCATCAAGCTGCTCCAGGTGGATGAGGCTCTATATTTTGTCGAGCTCGACTGCCCAGGAACGCTCCCATCGAAGTATCTGACAGAACATAGCATACCGGGCTCCGATGAGTTTTTAAACTCGCTCGATAAATACAGGGATTCCATCAGACCTGCCTGCTCTGCCTGCACAGATGCAAGGACAGACCAGTCGGATGTGGCGATCCGCTTCCTCGGGACAGGTGGACAACTTTATATCCTCGGAAAGAGCGAAAAAGGGAGCGAACTTGTAAAGAACCTGTTCCCCGATGCCGAGAATATAGAGGAGCCTGTTTTACCCGATGATATTGTGAAATCTCGCAAGCAAGAGGAGGAAAAGCTGTTCCAGTTTTTCGACAAGAATGTTGGTGGTCTGGATAATTTATTGAACACATTTGCCAACTGTATGAACTGCCATAATTGTATGCGTGTATGCCCGATATGTTTTTGTCGTGAGTGTTTCTTTGATTCGACTGCACTTGATTTTGAGGGTGAGCATTTTGTCGAGCTTGCGGCTCGCCGTGGCGATATGCATCTTCCGACTGACACGCTTCTTTTCCATATCGGGCGGATGAACCATATGGCTATTTCCTGTGTCGGCTGTGGCTTCTGCGAGGATGCCTGCCCGGTGGAAATACCGCTTCTTACAGTCTTCAAGAGAATTAGCAGGGATGTTCAGGCACTGTTCGATTATTCCGCCGGCAGCTCGCGTCTGGATGAGCATCCGCTGAAAACATTCCGGGAGGAGGAGCTTGAACCACGATAATCGCAGAAAAAAAACTTGACAGAGTTTTAAGAGTTGCTTATAATATATAGATAATATATAGAGCGAACGCCATAATATACATCTTTTCGGCCTTGACCTTGATAGTAGAGGAGGGAATGTGAAGAAGCAAATAAGGGTTTGTGTAAAGTTGGTTAAAGTTCTGGCAATATTTCTTCCGCTGCTGGCTGTGGCGTTTTCCACTGGTCGTGTCCCGTATAATCCTGGCAGGTCAAAGAGAGATGCGATACAGGCAAAAATATCTCAGAAGCCGTTCTCCAGGAAGAATGTTGTAAATGCTCTGTCGCGTCTGGGGATAGTTAATACCGAGGTTCCCGACTGGGTGAAACAGAGGGTAAGGGATTATGTTGCTGCTTCGCCGAGTCAGGATTTGAAGGCTTTTAATGCTTACAAGGCAAGGGATTGGGATAGGCTTTCTCAGATACTTGCTTCCCATCGCAGGAGGGGAGGAGTTTCTTCTCCCAAGGATATTACCTCCGACCCGAACGACTGGCGCTACGACCAGCGCGTGAACTCGCTCTATTCAGGGCAACAGGGGCAGTGCGATGTCGAGGTCGGCTCCGATGGGACAATTTATGTAACCTATATGTTCTTCCCATCCTCTGGTGGTGGACATGTTTATTTCTGTAAATCGACCGATGGGGGGGCAAGTTTCGCTACGCCTGTGCTCATTGATAATATCGGTGATAACAACCGCCCGAGGATTGCTGTTTGGGGAACGGGTGCAACGGCAAGGGTGTATGTTGCCTATGTCTACTGGTATGACTATCCGGACCTGGATATCTACTGTGGCTACTCCGTGAACGGCGGGGCGAGTTTTTCGATAAAGGGGATAGCGACCAGCACCGAGTATGAAGATGCTCCTTCTATCGCGGTGGATAACTCGAACTATGTTTATATCGCCTGGGGGCAGGCGATAACATCAGGCGGTGGCTGTGACGAAGAGACCATAGATACATACATTATGTGTCAAGCATTCAGTAATATAACCTCAAGTCCGATAAACAGCTATTATATAGCCCACACCGATGGCCATCAGGAGTGGGCGCCTTCAATCGATGTTTACGGTGGAGGCTATTCCAGCACGCTCCATTGTGCGTATATGTATGATTACGGCGGCGATAGCTCGGATGATTATGATATTCGCTATCGCAAGGTAACTAATGCCGGAAGTTCTTCTCCTTCCGTTGGTAGTGTAGTCTGGATTGCTGCTTCTACATCGAATGAGTGGACGAATGCACGCTCTCTTACCGTTGGCGGTGGAAACAATCCATATATCACTTACTCGATAGAGAGAACTACCGGTGATGAGGATGTCTATTGCAGGCGCTCGACCAACGGTGGCTCGAGTTTTCTCTCTGCTGTTACTATCGCTTCAAACAGCTGGGAGTCGATGGATGCTGTGATAGACCTCGATGTCGATGGTAACCCGTTTATCGTCTGGAGAGATAATAGAAATGGTAACACAGATATATATATGCGTTATTCCAACGATGGTGGGAGTGTATTCGAGCCAGAGAAGAAGGTGAACAAAGGAACAGACCACAACAATCAGTATTGGCCCTCTGTTGCCCTCTGGCGGGCATCAGGCAAGCGCCGTGTGGATGTTGTCTGGTGGGACCAGCGCACCGATGATGGGGATATATATTATAATGCAAATCTCCAATATAGATTGCAATTAAATATTTCTGTTGCTCCTGGTGGTTTATCGTTCTCTGGCACGGATATCTGGTGGGATGCGTTTGAGAGTTCGATGGATACGACAGTTACCCCAAGGACTCTTGTTGTCTGGAATGACCCTGAATATTATGTCAGGATAGATGAGTTTGCCAATGGTAGCTCATCGACGCAGCGCTGGGCTTGTCAGGCTCCATCATCGGGCTGGAGCTTTCTCCCAGATGCTTACTGGCGTCGGTATATGACAGCTGGTGAGACCTACGATGTTGTCTATTATCATCAATTCTATTCAACACTTGGCTACACGAATGGCTCCAGCTGTTCACATCCGTTCCCGAATGTGCCTTTGACATACACGACTTTCGGCGTCGTTCAGAATACTCACCCTTCTGTCACCGACTGGATAGACAGGGGAACGACATACGATTATCAAGGTTATGTTCTTCTCGACCCGCACCAGAGATGGGCGACTCAATCGGCTGATACGACAGGAACGGTATATTCACCTGTTTCTGTTTCACCTGCCTATTATCATCAGTGGTTGCCGACTGTGTTTCTCGTTGGTCCCGATGCTGGCAATTCGGTCTGGCATATCCAGAGAAGCCTTTATGGCTCATCTGTCCTCGAGAGTGGACTCTATGATTCCTGGTCTGATTGGGTCGACTGTGAGAGCCCCCTCGAGTTCTCGGATGTTACAACCGGTGGCTGGCATGCAATAGATTCTACACTCTTCTCCGGCTCATATTTCATAGCGACCATCAGATATGTCCCGCTGGTCGATGTCTTTGTTACCAATAGCTTTGGCTATGGTCAGATGATAGTTGATGGTGTGACTTATGATGTTCCCGATACATTTTCCTGGGCACCGGGGACAGAGCATACACTCTCTGCTATCTCTCCACAGACATTCGGGGATACGATAAGGTATATCTTCACTGGCTGGTCGGATGGTGAATCCGCTGAGACCAGAACGATAACCGTCCCGGAGTATGATGCTTCTTACACTGCAAACTTCTCGATTCAGTATCATCTAACGCTGACATACACCGGTCCAACAGGCGGTCATACGCCGGTGCTGACAGGTGAAGGCTGGTACGATGCTGGAACCAGTGTCCCCATAACGGCAACAGAGTCTTTCGATTCCTCTGATGTGGTCCGCTATGGCTTTGACCATTGGTCATCCGACCCGATAGGTGCTGTGATAGATGATTCCACAAGCTCATCTGCCAGTGTTCTTATGGACCGCTCATATCAACTGACAGCAAATTATATGGTTCAGTTCAGATTCGATGTGTTTAACCCCGATGGTTATGATGCCCCTGTTCCCGGCGTTGGTCAGCATTGGTACTCTGATGGTGCAACGGTTGAGGGAAGTGTTGCATCTCCTGATACTGTCTATCATATGTATTGCACGGGGTATGATGGAACAGGTTCGCTCTCGAGCGGCACAGGAAGCAGTTTCTCCTTCGTAATACATTCTCCGTCTTCCGTCACCTGGCACTGGGATGAACAACTGACGCTCGAGGTCATATCCGATGTCGGTTCGCCAGAACCACCTGTCGGCACCAACTACTTCGACCCGGGGACAATGGTCGATGCCTCTGTCCCCGATGATATCGTAGATATCTCCGATGGTATGAGACTCGCCTGTGTCAGTCATACCGGCACGGGTAGTGCTCCCTCCGGTGATGGTTCGTCCGTTTCGTTCACAATAACGGAGAACTCCACCCTGACCTGGAATTGGGTTTATCAGTACAGGTTCATCGTAAGCAATCCACTGGGAGTCGACGACCCTCGCCCGCCAGCTGGCGAGTACTGGTATGACGAAGGTTCATTTATCGCAGGGGGGGTTGACTCTCCATCTGGTGGATATTTCTGCGGTGGGTATTTAGCCACAGGTTCGCTTGTCTCTGCTCCTTACGATACATTCGAGTTCGAGATATACTCGCCGACGACGATTACCTGGCGGTGGATAAACTTCACCGAGGTTGAGTCGCTGACGGTCATAACGGATTATGGCAGTCCTCGTCCTCACGGTAGGACATATTATGAGCGAGGGACGGCGGTTACCGTTGTTGTTACATCACCCTTCTATGCCCCCTGGGAGGATGATGGCGTGAGGCATACCTGCACAGGATATACCGATTCCTCCTCGGTAGGTGTCTTCACCGGCTCCGATACGATGCTTGTCATAACACTCGATGAGAGCCACTGGGTCAGCTTCTCCTGGGAGACGGAATACCGCTTTGTTGTGAACAATCCATCAGGTTACGATGACCCTGTTCCTGAGGCTGGCGAACACTGGTATGTAGAGGGGTCGACGGTCACGGGGAGCGTGACATCACCGGTCGAGGATTCTGTCTTCTGCGATGGGTATGAGGGAACGGGCTCGCTCACCGATGGGACGAGCTCATCGTTTTCGTTTGTGATAATGGAGCCATCGAGCATCAACTGGCTCTGGAGCGTGCATGCTTACGACCTTGTAGTTGTCTCCGATTATGGTACTCCGACCCCGGCTGTCGGAACACACAGGTATCCCGAAGGGACAGAGATTACAGCGTGTGTTAATCTCGTTCATCCGGTTGTGGATGGAGAAACATACATCTGCACTGGCTGGACGGGAACAGGTAGCGTTGACGCAGAGGGAGCCGATACAACGATGACATTTGTTATTATGGAGAACTCATCTATCCAGTGGAATTGGCTGCATCAGTATAGGTTTGTCGTTTCAAATCCTGGCGGGCACGACACCCCTGTTCCTGATGTTGGCGAATACTGGTATGAGGCAGGAACAGAGGTTGTAGGCTATATGACCGACCCTATCGTCGACACATTCTACTGCGTTGGATACAATGGCACAGGAGAGCTTGGGTCTCGGCTTGGATATACCGAGTTTGCATTTGAGATAAACGCTCCTTCATCCGTCGAATGGCTCTGGGTGGGAGAATCGAACGCCGTCTCGCTGACCGTCTCGACCGATATGGGTGAGCCTGAGCCGACCGTCGGCGTTCATTGGTATCCGAGAGATACCGAGGTTCACTGTTATATAGATGATGTAATCCCTGTTGCCGATGGTGAGAGGTATCACTGTGTCGGTTATGAGGGAACTGGTAGCATTGCATCCGGTGGTGCGACCTCCTTCACGGTTGTTCTTGGAGAGAATTCGACCTTGCACTGGGTGTGGCGTTATGAATATAGATTTGTCGTGAATAATCCTGATGGGCACGATACTCCTGTTCCGCGTGCTGGCGAGCACTGGTATGAGGCAGGAACAGAGGTTACAGGTTATGTTACCTCACCCGATGGTGATTACTACTGCATAGGTTATGAAGGAACAGGTTCGCTTCCCAGTGGCTCTGCGAGTGCGTTTTCCTTTGTGATAGAATCTCCTTCGAGTGTTACCTGGCTATGGGCAACGGATGTTGTGCGGCTTGATGTTTTCTCAGATTTCGGTCCGACTGACCCACCGATTGGAACAACATACTGGGTGAGAGGCACAACGGTTAATGCTTATGCACCTGCCTGGGTTCTTGTAGCTGACACGGCAGGAGTCAGATACCTCTGCACTGGCTGG
>NATO01000069.1 GCA_002085385.1 candidate division Zixibacteria bacterium 4484_93 | reverse complement strand
TCGGCGGAGAATGTTCTTATTAAGCGGTGCCTCCGGACGGGCTTTGCGAGGAAGCGGATATCGTCGATATTCGGTGTCGGGCGACCGTTCATTGCGGCATAGGACTTCCCACCGAGAATCAGGAACTGGCTTGCCCTCGGACTCGCTCCCCAGCGTATCCATTTCTTGATGTAGTCGAACTGTGTCGACTCAGGACGCGTGGCTGAGACAAATTTGACCGCATACTCCATAACAAAATCGGATACAGGAACTCGCCTGACAAGATTTTGCATCTCGACTACCTGCTCCGCGCCCAGAACCTTATTTATCTTCGCCTCCAGTGGTCCCGTTGTCCGCTTGACAATATCTCGCTCCTCCTCCGACGACGGATATGTAATGTATGTGTTGAGCATAAATCTGTCGAGCTGAGCCTCCGGTAGTGGATATGTTCCCTCCTGTTCGATAGGGTTCTGCGTGGCAAGAACGAAGAATGGGTCGTCAAGTTTGTATGTTGTATCGCCTGCTGTGACCTTATGTTCCTGCATCGCTTCGAGAAGGGCTGCCTGTGTCTTTGGAGGTGTTCGGTTTATCTCGTCTGCGAGGATGATGTTGGCGAATACCGGTCCTGCGACAAACTTAAAGAAACGTTCGCCGGTCGAGCGGTTCTCTTCCAGAACCTCTGTCCCCGTTATGTCGGACGGCATAAGGTCCGGCGTGAACTGGATGCGTGAGAACTTCAAGTCGAGTGTCTCGGCGAGTGTCGATACTAACATCGTCTTGGCGAGCCCCGGAACACCGATTAAAAGCGAGTGCCCGCCGGATAGAAGCGTTATCAGAACCTCCGTTATCACCTGCTCCTGCCCGACAATCCGCTTCGCTATCTCTCCTCTTATTGTCTCGACAGATTCTCCAAGTTTCTGGATGCTTTCGTAATCCTCTTTCACGCTTCCCCCTTTGATTATTTCTCAAAATGAACAATTTATCAAAATCTACTGAAAAACCAAATGGTATTTTGGACCTGGTGCCGGACTGAATGGATAACGCTATTTTATAATGGTTTCGTCCGGGATATTCCCGTTTTTGAAGTGTTTATCTAACCAACCTGAGATGACATTGCTCCGGCTATCGAAATATTTTACATAAGGTTTTATATCAAGTAGCGGCGTTTCATCAAGGATATCTACTTCCGTAAAGTGCATTTTGTTTCCCTCGATTCGTTCGATTTTCACAATGGAAAGCCCTATATGGTTAGGGCGATGAGGGCTTCTTATAGCAAATATTCCGTGTTTCCCACACTCGAGGAATGGTCTCCCTTCAATATCCTCTTTGTGTGACCTGTGAAAATAGTATATTAATATGGCATGGCTAAATTTATCCAGGTCCTTTAAGCCAGGAACATATTTATCTTTCAGTTCAATCCACGCCTTAATATTATTCTTAAAAGTTCCCTGTATGGGAATGTCTCTGGCTTCTTTATAAGGTGAGTGAATTATCCCGATTGGATGCATTATTATCCTGTTCATAATTTTGCTTGCCACAGCCAGCCCGAGATTATTGCTCGGAGGCTTATTTACCGAGCGCTTTGCGTAGCGGTTTTACTGCCGCTAACACGAAAATCTGATGCTTGCGAGTGAACTTCTGTTGCCGCTTCTTTTTAGAAATCGCCGAGAAATGCTTTTGTTCACTCCAGGACGAAGATGTTTCTCTTGGCGCACATATCCTTGAGTATCTTGGGCCACACGGTAACGCTGACCTCGCCGAGGTGAGCTGTCCTGAGCAGATACATATATGTCCGCGATTGTCCTATGCCACCGCCGATGCTGAGTGGTATCTCGTCGTTCAAGATTGCCTTGTGGTATGGTAAATTGAGGAAATCCATCTGCCCGGTTATCTTGAGTTGCTGTTTGAGGGTATCCTTGGTGACACGGATTCCCATCGAGGTCAACTCATGGCGGCGCTTTGTTACCGGGTTCCAGACGAGAATATCACCGTTGAGACCATGATACTGTTTCCCGTTGTCCATAGTTGGTGTCACCCAGTCGTCGTAGTCCGCCGCTCTCATCTCGTGCGGATAACCGTCCTTGAGAACCCAGCCAATCCCGATGATGAAGATGGCAGGGTATTTCTTCAAGATCTCTGTCTCGCGCTCCTTGCGCGGCAGGTCAGGATACATATCGAGGAGGT
Organism: candidate division Zixibacteria bacterium 4484_93; assembly: GCA_002085385.1. Lineage (GTDB taxonomy): Bacteria > UBP14 > UBA6098 > 4484-93 > 4484-93 > 4484-93. The sequence goes on along the minus strand of NATO01000069.1, from coordinate 4,986 downwards.
CCTCGGAATGGATAAACTTGAGCTTATCCGGGAAATCCGGGTATTTATCCGTCTTGAGCTGCGGGAACATTTCCTGCGCGAGCCTGCCCGCCCCTACAATTACCTTCCAGATTTTCCGGACAGTCTCCTTAAGATAGTCGAGATTGCGGTCTTCTGGGGTGATAACCTTCTCCCAATCCCACTGGTCTACATAGGAACTGTGGTCGTGGTCGAGGAAATAGTCCTTGCGCACTGCCTTCATATCGGTGCAGATGCCCTCTCCAACCTCGCAGTCGAACTCCTTCAATGCCAGACGTTTCCATTTTGTTGCCGCCTGAACGATGGATGCACGGATGGGCTTCTCGAGTCCCAATCCACAATTGAACTCGATGGGTGTTCTGGAGCCGTCGCGGTCGAGCATATCATTGACTCCGCTATCGACATCCACAATCAACGGAACCTGAACCATCATTAAGTTAAGCTCTTTACACAGGTTCTCCTCAATGTAAGATTTCACCGCAAACAGCGCCTTCATTCTCTCCTTTGGAGTGAGCAAAGGAGTGTAGTCGTTCGGAAGTATCTTTTCCAGTTCCTCGTAGCTGCCGATGCCTGGACCAGCTAAGTCTGCCTTCTTGTCTCTCATTTTGCCTCTCCTTTCGAAATTCTGTTAGTTTTTCTGCTTCACCGCTCCAAAATAATAGCAAACTATCCGCTGTCAACCAGAAAATCACTTGATTGATTAAAAAAATAGAGTAAATTGTTAATAGCTGTTTTGAGGAGGATAATGGCGATAAGGCTGAATGATATTAGCATCGGTGAGGATTTCTTCATTGTCGCTGGACCCTGCTCGCTCGAGTCGGAGGATATTGCCACATCCGTTGCGGAGGAACTCCTCCGAATAGAGAAAAAATATAACATTCCTTTTGTATTCAAGGGGTCATACAGGAAGGCGAACAGGCTTTCGGCTACCTCATATCGAGGTCCGGGAATAGATGAGGGATTGAGGATACTTTCTCTCGTGAAGGAGAAATATGGCTTCCCTGTCCTCACGGATATCCATACGCCCGATGAGGCGAAGCCTGTGTCGGAGGTTGCCAATATTATCCAGATACCGGCATTTCTCTGCCGCCAGACAGAGCTTATCGAATCGGCTGCAAGAACGGGCAGGATAATAAATATCAAGAAGGGGCAGTTCCTATCACCCGAGGATATGAAATTCGCAGCAGAAAAGGCAGAGCGAGCCGGCAACGATAAGGTCATTCTCACCGAGCGAGGGACATTCTTCGGATATCGCAACCTCGTCGTCGATTTCCGCTCGATTCTCATTATGAAATCGCTTGGATACCCTGTCCTGTTCGACGCAACGCACTCGTTCCAGACACCAGGCGGCAGAGGAGACTCATCCGGCGGAAGAAGAGATTTCTCCATTCCTTTTGCGAAAGCAGCGGCTGTTCTGGGTGTGGATGGGATATACATCGAGACGCATCCGAACCCCGACGAGGCGTTATCGGATAGTGCCGTTATGCTCCCGCTCCACAGTATGGAGAAACTCGTTGTCGAATTGAATAAAATTTTAAGCATAAAGGGTAAATGATATGAAGCGGATTTTTCTGTTGGCAGTTCTCGTTTTTGCATTATCTGGCTCCATTTTCTCGCAGTCGCTTGTCAGGGTTTATACGACGGATGCACAGATTCTTTCGCATCTCGATGTAGCATCCGTTCGACCGGGTGCCTATGCCGATGTTGTCCTCTGGGAGAAGGATAAGGGGTATCTGCTATCCGCCGGAGTGGATTATGAACCGCTGATAGATGACCTGCCCGGATACTATGCCTCACGGCTCGACCCTATGCTCTCTATGGGTGGATATCACACATATTCCGAGGTTGTCGCCTGGCTCGATTCGGTGTATAATGAGCATACGGATATCGTCTCACCGCCGGAGTCGATTGGATACAGCTGTGAGGGTAGAGCGATTTACATAATAAAGATTTCCGATAATCCAACCGTCGATGAGGATGAGCCTGAGATACTCTATGATGCGATGCACCACGCAAGGGAGCCGGGTAGTATGGAGCTCATTCTGTATTTCATCTCCTACCTTCTCGACAACTATGGGATATCTGACGATGCCACATATCTTGTGAACAACAGGGAGATGTTCTTCATTCCGATAGTTAATCCCGATGGCTATGTCTATAATGAGATAACGAACCCCGGCGGTGGTGGTATGTGGCGTAAGAACCGCAGGGACAATGGTGATGGCACATTCGGTGTCGACCCGAACAGGAACTACGGCTATATGTGGGGTTATGATGATGAGGGGTCATCGCCTAACCCGGCTGATGAGACATACAGGGGACCGGAGGCATTCTCCGAGCCAGAGACACAGACAATGAGGGGGTTCTATGCTGGACGCAATATACTGTTGAACCTGTCGTATCACACATATTCAGCGATGTATCTTGCTCCCTGGGGATACACAGCCGACACCTGCGCCGACTACTCTAAATTTATGGAGATGATGCAGCTCTTCTCGAAGGAGAACCATTATATATATGGTTCGGGTGCCACCACCATATACCCGACCAATGGAGACGCAAACGACTGGGCTTACGGTGATACAATAACCAAGCCGAGGGTGCTTTCGGTTACCCCCGAGGCAGGCTCAGGTGAGGATGGTTTCTGGCCTCCAACCGAGCGGATTATACCTATAAACCAGGATAACCTGCCGGCAAACATAAGGCTTGCCTATATGGCTGTCTCTTATGTCCACTATGGTGATGTTGTTATATTCGACTCGCTCGGAAACGAAAACGGCTTCCTTGACCCAGGCGAGACGCTCTCTGTCTCCTGCCGTGTCAGAAACTGCGGACTGGGAACGAGCCGTGAGGTCATAGGAAGAATAGTTTCTGCTTCATCTCACATCGAGGTTATCAGGGATTCTGTTCTGTGGAGCCCGGTAAGCTCATTTGAAAACTCCGAGTACGAAAGCTTTCTCATCCATCTTTCCGATGATGCGGAGCCGGGAGCTGCTGCGAGAATTGTCTTATCCTGCACGGAGGATATAGGATATGTGGAGCAGGAGACGGTTTCTTTTATCATTGGGACACCAGAGACCCTCTTTGCCGAGAATTTCGATGGGTCGGGCGATGATTTCTTTGTTGTCTCAGGTAGCGAATGGCAGAGGGGGGTTCCTGTTGCCGATGTTGGCTCGCATTCAGCTCCAAATGTCTGGGCAACGGTGCTTGCAGGCGACTACCACGATAGACAGACAGCAGTTCTCTCATCACCTGTTATCCATATCGATAGCACCGCAAAATATCTTTCCTTCTGGCACTGGTATGACATCGAATACGATGGAATCTGCTACGATGGCGGCAATGTAAAGATAGTTGTCGATGGCGGGATGCCTGCTGTCGTGAGCCCGCTCACAGGATACACCGGGGTCTTCTACGAATACAGCAGTATGGCGGGAGATTCCTGCTTCTCGGGTATGTCGAACGGCTGGAAGAATGTAATGTTCGATATATCCGCATACTGCGGCGATGATGTCAGGTTCCTGTTCTCCTTTTGCTCCGATAATTATGTGCACCATCTGGGCTGGTATATAGACGATTTCGCCATAGTCGGCTATACCGCTACATCCGTCGAAGCGGAGGAGAGAATAAATCTACCGTTATCTCTCGATGTCTATGTATCGCCGAATCCGTTTAATTCACGGCTGGTAATAAATATTTCAAGCAGTTCAGATAGAGAGCATACAGTAACCATAAGGAACATACTGGGTGAAGCAGTTATTGTGGAAAGATTGCCGGTGGGTGTGGAAAGCTTCTGTTATGAGCCGACAACGGAAGGCTCGGGGATATATTTTGTCACCGTCACCGACGGCGAATGCTCGGTTACAAAGAAGGTTGTGTATCTGAAATAATTTGTGATGGTTGCTAATGTCAGGATAAAAAAGGGGGGAAAAATGAAAAGGGTTCTGCTGATTTCTGTTCTGTTTTTGTTCTTTCTCGCTGGATGCGCCGGAGAGAAGAGCCTGACAGGTAATATAGTCGCTCAGGGGACAAGGCTGTCTTATGCGCCATCTATCGGTGATACACTTTTGTACAAGTCATCGAGCGATATTGTGACCGAGTTCAGCGAGAAAGGATACAACAAGCGTATCCACAGGAAAAGCGATTCCTGGACAAGGTTCACTACGGAGAGGCTCAATGATGACGGTTCAATCAGTTTCCGTGTATTCTTTGATAAATCTGAGGGTAGCGTAATCGAGGGCGGCTCGATGAAGCCAGATACGAGCCAGAACGAGCTTATCGGTGATTACCTCGCTATAGTTGTTGATAGCTCGGGGCAGATGCTCGACTGGAACGGGCTGGACAATGTCGGTATGGATGAATCTGGTGTCGATAGAGGAGAGGCTATTGCGAATGGGTATGCAACATATCAGATAGAATACTTCCCGGCAAGAAATTTGAAAATCGGCGATACCTGGCAGAAGGTCGTCAATACAAACACCACCACACGCGACGGTGTCGCTACGAATAAGACAGTCAAGAATTATACCCTCAAGGATTTCGTCGAGTATGGTGGACACCGCTGTGCTAAGATTGAAACAAAAGTTGCTATCACCGTCACAGGCAGTGGAACGACCGAACAGGAGGGGGAGATATACTCATACGAGGTAGCCGGCACAGGCGATGGCAAGGGAATGCTGTATTTTGATTTCGAGAAGGGATGCGTGGTGAAGAATAACATCTCCTGGATGATAGAGTTCACTATCGACCAGACAAACGAGTCGACCGGCGAACACCAGCAGGTTACCTACTACGAGGAGGACAGGACAAAGACAGAACTTCTCGAATAATAAAATTAAATGCTGTAACTTGCCAAAAACCTGGGAGTTTTTTGCATCACTTAAGAAGTTACTTTACACCATTTAGATAATTGTGTATACCTTTTGCTGCCTGTCTGCCTTCTCCCAGTGCTTGAATAACGGTGGCTCC
>NATO01000005.1 GCA_002085385.1 candidate division Zixibacteria bacterium 4484_93 | reverse complement strand
CTTCTGGATAGAGAAGAACCTCATAAAGGATGGAAGGTGCCCATACTGTGGAGAGAAAATCCCGGGGGTATGGGAATAGAATGAACACTCCCGTCCTTATAATAGATGATGAGAAGCTCCAGAGGGAACTTCTCTCCGGTTTCCTGAAAGAGAACGAATATCCTATCTTCGAGGCAGGAACACTCGCCGAAGCGAAAAACATCCTCTCCAATCAATATGTCGGCATCGCCCTTGTCGACCGCAGGCTCCCCGATGGAGACGGTGTGGAGTTTATAAAGGAGATGAAACGGATCTCCCCCCACACTGTGTTTGTCGTTATAACAGCGTATGGGGATATCCCATCCACCGTCGATGGAATGAAGAGCGGAGCAGTCGATTACATCGAGAAGCCTGTGAACCTGAAACATCTCCTCGAGATACTCAAAAGCTCATCCGAACTGCTATTTTTACGGGAGGATATAAAGAAGGTAGAGGAGGTAGCAATCTCGCTGCCGGACTACTTCATCTGCCAATCACCTGCTATGAGACACATCCTTTCCCTTGTCTCCCGTGTCGCACCGACAGAGACAAGCATCCTGCTCGAAGGTGAAACAGGGGTCGGCAAGGAAATGGTCGCAAGACTCGTTCACAAGCTTTCACCAAGGAAGGATGGAGCATTCGTCCCTGTGAACTGTGCTGCAATCCCGGAGGGTCTTTTAGAAAGCGAACTGTTCGGGTATGAGAAGGGCGCATTTACCGGGGCACAGACAGAAAAGCCCGGGATATTCGAGGAGGCAGATGGTGGAACACTTTTCTTAGACGAGGTGACCGAGCTTCCGCTTCCGCTTCAGGCAAAGCTCCTCCGCTTCCTCCAGGACGGGAGCTTCAGAAGGCTGGGCGGTAGAAAGCAGATGCACTCATCGGTCAGAGTCATCTCGGCGACAAACAGGAATATAAGAGAGCTTACTGCTCAGGCTCGCTTCCGCGAGGACCTCCTCTGGCGGCTCGATGTCATCCATATAAAAATCCCACCACTCAGGGAAAGAAGAGAGGATATTCTCCCTCTGGCAAATTTCTTCCTCGAAAGATTCTCCAAAAGGGACAAGAAAAAAATCAGCGGTTTTACGCCTTCTGCCATAAAGAAACTCGAATCTTCGAGCTTTCCCGGGAATATCCGCCAGCTTGCAAATGCGATAGAGTATGCCGTCGCAACATCTCGCGGAGATGCCATCACAGAGGAGGACCTGCCTCCTCTCGAGAAGGGAGCAGAGAACCGTTCTCTCAAAGAGATAGAAAAACAGCATATCGAACATATCCTCCGCCTGTGCAGCTACAATATATCAAAAGCAGCAGAAATACTGGGAATACATCGGAACACCCTCTATCAGAAGATGCAGGAGTATAGAATAAAAAAGGAGAAGGAATGAGCCCCTCCTGGGAATATCATATCTACACGAAGATACTCTCCTCCGTTATCATCGCCATTATCCTGATACTCGTTGCCCATCTCCTCAAAGGGATGGTCAGCAGGCATATAAAGGAACCTGTCCGTCGCCGCTCTACAACGAGGAAACTATATCTCTTTTTCTTTATCGTCGGGGCAATACTTATCGGCTCGGTCTGGGCAGAGTTCATCGGGAACCTGTCGACCATTATTGGGCTCATTGGAGCAGGCGTTGCAATCGCTTTGAAGGACATATTCACAGGCATCTTCGGCTGGATGTATCTAATCTTTGTCAAACCGTTCTCACTCGGCGACAGAATAGAGCTCGACGGTATAAAAGGGGATGTCGTGGACATCTCGATATTCCAGGTGTCGGTCCTCGAGATAGGCAACTGGACAGGCGGAGACCAAAGCACAGGAAGGGTTGTGTTCCTGCCGACATCGGTGATACTCACCAAAAAGGCAATCAACTATACAAAAGCCTTCCCGTTTATCTGGGATGAGATAAGCTTCCTCATAACATTCGAGAGCAACTGGAGACAAGCCGCCAAAATCTTCGAGGATATACTGAACGAACATCAGGAAAAGATAACTGCAGAGGCAAAGAGGGCGTTCCACAGTGCAGAGCAAATATTAGGGGCAAAATACGGTGTTCTGACACCGGCAGTGTATTTCAAGGTAACAGATTCCGGTGTTCAACTCTGGGGTAGGTTCCTCGTCGAGGCTCGCAAGAGAAGGACTGTCGAAAGCGAACTGTCTGACAGAATACTCGAGGCTTTTGGCAGGGAAGAGGATATAAGCTTCGCTTACACAACATACAGAATAGTGAATGGAGAGAAAGGATGAATGCAGCAGTTCTCGGACTCCAGTGGGGGGATGAGGGGAAGGCAAAGATAATCGACTCTATCGCCAGCGATTTTGACACAATCGTGCGCTTCTGCGGCGGCGCAAACGCCGGACACACAGTAGTATCGGGCGACAGCAAGTTTATCTTCCACCTCGTTCCATCGGGCATACTGCATCCCGGCAAAAAATGCGTCATAGCCGGTGGTGTGAACATCGACCCGTTCGCCCTTGTCGAGGAAATAAAAAACCTCGAGAGAAACGGCATTGAGACAAAAAATAGACTCTTTATCTCGTTCTCTGCTTTCGTCGTGCTGCCATACCACAAATATCAGGACGCCTATCAGGAGCGGACACGACACATCGGCACAACCCGCCGCGGAATAGGACCATCCTACACGGACAAAATCGACAGAGTCGGCATCCGGATGTACGACCTCCTGCAACCGAAGATACTGCTCGAAAAACTAAAATTCATCTACAATGAGAAAAAACTCTCCTTCCCCGGAATATTTGAAAAGGAGGATATCAGCCCAGAACCGCTCGTCGAGCAGATAATAGAGACATCAAAGAGAATTATCCCACTTCTAACCGACACAAGGGTTATGCTCCTCGAAAGTAGAAAAAAAGGAGAAAGCATCCTCTTTGAAGGTGCCCAGGGGGCACTGCTCGATATAAACTTTGGCACATACCCGTATGTCACATCGAGCTCCTGCACCGTCGGGGGGATATTCAGCGGAACAGGTATCCCACCCACTTTCCTCGACAGGGTAATAGGTGTGGCGAAATGCTACACAACGAGGGTTGGAGCGGGACCATTTCCGACAGAGATTGTCGATGAGAAAAAGGCTGCTCGTCTGCGGGAGAGGGGTAATGAGTTTGGCTCGACCACGGGGCGACCGAGGCGGGTCGGCTGGCTCGACCTTGTCGCTCTGAAATATGCCTGCCAGATAAACGGGGTATCAGAGCTTGCTCTGACCAAATTCGATGTCCTCTCCGGGATGAGTTCCATCCCTGTCGCAACGGAATATGCAATAAACGGAGAGAGACTGGCTAACTTCCCGGAGAACCTGCACATCATCAGAAGAGTTGCACCGGTCTATCGGGAGCTTCCTGGCTGGAACGATGAGGAGCTTTTGGGCATAAGTGGAAATGTTTTAGACTATATCGAGACCATCGAGCGGTTCACGGGTGTTCCTGTCAGATTCATTTCAACTGGGGCAGAAAGGAACAATCTTATCCGAAGATAGCTCTCACCTGAAAACGACAACTTTTCTTATCTGATTAAAGCTCCCTGCCTCCATCCTGCATAGATAAACCCCTCTGGGGAGTGATGCTGTCTGAATCTCAAAGCGGTATATTCCGCTTTCCCGCTCACCGGATACCGGAACGAGCAGCTTCTCCCCAAGAATGTTATAGATAGTTATCTCCACCGTCCCCTCTTTCGGCACACCATAAAAGAACATTGCCACATCGGATGCCGGGTTGGGAAAGGGAGAGGTGAGAAAATACCCTTTTATGTTCTCGATTCCCGAGAGATACGGGTTCGGGAGCAAGGAAACAAATGTTGTATCGCAGCCGAAGCAGCCTCTTGCGTCCTCCACGCAGACCGAGAACTCTGTTTCCTCCTCAAGGAATATACTCTGCTCCGATGTATCCTGGAACAAGAAGAGGCTCTCAGGCTCCCAGTGGTAATCGTAGGGGGGTGTGCCTCCATCTACATTTACGATGAGGTGAGCCGGTGTCAGAAGATATATCGATGTATCTGCTCCCAGTCTCACATCGAGGTGTGGGTCGATACGAACAAAAACGCTATCTTCTGCCTCTGTCCCGTTTATGTCGGCTACGGTCAGGTGGAACCAGCTGTCCTCTGCAACATAAGCAACAGGAGCTCTTGCCGTCGAATCAGAGAGGCAGTTCCCCGGAGACCACAAGTAGCTATATTCCGGTGGGTCATATCCATAGCAGGGTGCACCGCCTGAGACATCGGGGACAAGCTCGACAGAATCGGGAACACAGATGGTTATCGTATCGGGGAGTGAAACCCGGAGTGTATCGATACCGATTATATATGTCCATTGCCCTATCCCTGAGTCGCCGTATCTTATCTTGAAGTATCCGACAATCCCCCAGGATGCACCCCAGGAGTTTCGGGCATACCAGCAGGAGTCGGCATCGTTCCAACCGACGAGGACAACGACATGAAGCGCCTCGAAATCGCCCGATGTATGTTCATATATTCCATAGTGATAGCCGTTGAAATCTGCATAGACCTCCATCTGGGAGACAACAGGCTCTATCATAAGAGCCTCCTTTATCGTCTGGATATCGGCAATCGTGTCTGTCAAAAGCTGAACCGACTGGATTTTTCTCGCCGAGAATTCCCAGTCATCACAGAGGTTGCATGGCTCATCGACGGCACGATACCGGTAGCAAGCTTCATCGGGAATACCTATATCCATCACATAGACGAGAGCCCAGTATGGACTGCCACCCATACAACTCCCTCCACTGAAGCAATCGGAGACGAGTGTCTGCTCGGACAGATTGATATCGAGCTCGGGGTTCGATGCAACGATATTGTATGTTCCCTCCACCTGTCCGACCGCTGCAAAAGCCCAGCAGGAGCCACAATTCCTCTGGTTCCGAATGGGAGACATCCAGTCACCCCCCATACCTGTCCAGTCGTGCCAGGAGAAAGAACTCGGTAAATCCTTGCGATTTTTCTTCTTGAATCTCGGCACAGAAGACGGCTCCGGCTGGATTACCTCGCCGAATGTCTGCATCCGTTCAACCCTTGTCATACCTGTTCGCTCGTTATCAGCTGCACGCCAGCTCGCTCCCCGTTCCTCGAGGATACTGTTCAGACGCTCAACATCCAGCCTCCCGTCGGGATAGGTTATCTGCGAGGAGGCACTGCTTACCAAAGGCAAAAGGAACACGATAACAAGGGTTATACTCTTCATATTCTGTGCTCCTCTATTGTTGCATTGTCTGCGGCGGCAGCAAAGATAACATTATCTTGCCCACCAACGGATAGCAAAACCTCTCCTTTGCCGCCAAGTTTTGGTGAAAAACGGACAACAATGCTGGAAAGGAGTTTAAGCATCTTTTCTGATACCCCGGATGGTGCAAGAAACACGGCAGAGGGACCGGGATATCTCAAGCACTCGATATGCCCGATATTTTTTTCTTTCTCCACATTGTAGATACTGTCGAGCTCATCGGATTCCCTCTTGTCCCTTGCCACGGAAAGAATTATATTGTTTATTTTAAACATCCTCCCGAACTTTGCAATATCTATCGCCAGAAAGTTCAGGTTCCCCGATTCAATCAGTGCAAAAACTCTTCTGGCAAATCCAGCGTCTGTCAGAAGACACCCGCCTGCAGGATTGAGAAAATCTTTTATACCAAACTCTTTCGCAAGCTCGAACTGCCGGCTTCTCCCTCTTCCTTGTATATCCAGAAGCGCCTCCCTCTTGACAAATCCAGAACTCTCGAGCTCTGTCTCGGGGAGGTTTCCTGCCGTAAGCGGTCGTAATATCCTGCCTTCAATACCGGAGCGCTTATCGAGGAAAACAAGCGCATCTCTCCTCTGCGAGAACGGTCTCTGCCCGACAACCTCACCTGTAATAATACCCCTCGCTCCAACAGATTCTGCTACCTCCCAGCCCTTTTTGTAAATATATAGCCTGCAATCGAGGCAGGGGTTGGCGTTCTTGCCATATCCGAACGAGGGTGAGCGAACAAGCTCGAGGTAATCCTCTCCCACGGGCAACTCTACCACATCGCATCCTGCCGCCTTGTGGAAATACTGCTTCACCACCTTCGAGAACCTCCCAGGATAGAAGGGCAAAAGCATCTTCACAGCAAGGATAGAGTATCCTGCTTCACTCATAAGCCGAGTAGCAAGTATTGAATCGAGCCCCCCTGAGAACAGGGAAACAAGGTCGTATCCCTTCTCAGACCGAGCGGAATCTTCCATCCCGGAGAGCCTCTGTCACATTCTCAAGTTCGCGGTAGAGCACCCTGTCTTTATCCAGAGGTTTAACCATTTCCCGGAGCTTCTCGTAAAGCGATATCCCTGCGGGGGAGAGGGAGTTCTTCTCGACAAACTCTACAGCTTGAGCAGCAGCGATAAGTTGAGCCGCCACCACCGTCTCTGTGTTCTCCAGAACCTGCACAAGTTTTCTTGCCGATGTCCCGCCCATACTCATATGGTCCTCCTGGTCGGCGGAGACAGGAATTGAATCGACAACAGCTGGATGAGAGAGTAGCTTATTCTCGGCGACAAGGTCAGCAATGGAATACTGGAGGAGCATAAGCCCCGAGTTCAATCCGCCATCCGCGGTCAAGAACGCCGGAAGCCCGGAGAGAGCAGGATTAAGCAGCCTGTTTATATGTCGCTCAGCAAAGGTGGATAGGTCTGCCAGGACAAGTGTCAGATACTCGAGTGCAAGAGCAACATACTCACCGTGGAAATTCCCACCGGAGAGGATTTTCTCTTCCTCCGGGAAGATAAGTGGATTATCGACAGCGGAGTTTATCTCAACGGTTATTATCTTCCCGACATACTCCAGCACATCGAAGAACGCCCCGACGACCTGTGGCAGGCAGCGGATAGAGTAGGCATCCTGAACCTTGCCGTTTCTCTTTGTGTCAGTCAAAGAGGAGCCGGATAGCAACTCTGTTATCCTTTTGGCAACAAAGAGCTGCCCCTGGAACGGTCTGACCTTGTGTATCCTATCATCGAACGGCTCTTGCTTCCCTCCCAGAACCTCAATCGTTAGAGCAGAGATTCTGAGGAAGCTGTCGAGCAGATTTCTTGCCCGCATCACAACAACCGCTCCGATACCTGTCATAACCTGACAGCCGTTTATAAGAGCAAGCCCCTCCTTATATGACAGGGAGAGCGGCTCCATTCTCTTCCGTCGCAGGACAAATATCGCAGGCAGACGCTCACCGCTTGAAAAAACCTCTCCTTCCCCAATAAGTGGCAGGGACATCTGGGCAAGTTGAGTAAGGTCTCCGCTTGCACCGATTGAACCCTTGTTGTACACCACCGGGACAATCCCCTCGTTTAAGAACTCGAGCAGTCGCTCAACAAGCTCCACCCTAACGCCCGAGAACCCTTTAGCAAGAGAGTTCGCCCGAAGGAGCATCGCAGCCCTCACAATCTCCGGTGAAAGAGGCTCACCATTTGAGACCGCATGGCTTCTTACAATCCGCATCTGCATCTCCTCGGCAAACTTCTTGTCCACCCTGACCCCGGCAAACTCGCCTATACCTGTCGTTACACCATACACAGGCTCATCTCCCTCGACGAGGCGAAGAAGAACCTTCCGCGATCCTTGCATCCTCTTGCGGGCAGCATCTGCCAGCTCAACATCTGCCCCCTCGACAGCAACAGCCCACACATCATCCACCGACAGGTTCTCCCCGTCTATCTTTACCATAACCACCTCCTCGATTATCCTGAGAGCATACTGTCAAATATCCTGTTCACCAACATCTCCACAGCCTCGCGAACTGCTTCATCCTCGACTGCGTTCGCCTCGAACACACCAAAACCGGTTATCTTCTTCGTCCATATCTCCTCACCTTTCGTCAAATCGAAGAAGGTAACCTCGCAATCGATGTGGACGATATACTCCTTTACCTCCTCTTCACGCGTGTATGTGTATGCCTCCCTCTTGAACCCTGTCACCTTCAAAGAGACCGTTCCCTCCGCCGATTCCTTCGATGTAAGCGTGAAGGCGTGGCTACCGACGAGTTTGCTGCGGAGAGCCTCCTCGAGCATATCGGGAAGTTCAAAGCGGTCTGTCCTGTTCTCAAAGGGGGATTCAATAGAGATGTTCTTGATAGATACATTCTTCGCCCTGTCCTCAAACGAGTAGAAACAGCCGGAGACAAAAACAAGAATGAGCAGAAGCCATCTACATCCCCTCAAAGTCGACCACCACCTCTCCCGATTTTATAACCTTCAACACAGGGTTCACCCCATATCGATACGGCAACATCCTGTGGTTGGGAATATCGAGGATGAGTATATCCGCTTTCTTCCCGACAGTTATGCTACCGACCTCGTTTCCTTTTCCTATGGCAAATGCAGCGTTTATCGTTGCCGCTGTTATCGCCTCGGCAGCTGTCATCTTAAGATTGACACAGGCAAGTGTGAGCGTTATGGGTATACTCGGACAGAAGTTCGAGCCGGGATTAAAGTCGGTTGCTATTGCAACAGGCGCTCCTGCTTCGATAAGCTTCCTTGCCGGAGCATTGTTTCTAAGTCCAAGGAAAAATGTGGTCCCTGGTAGAAGAACGGGGATTGTGTTCGAGGAGGCAAGCGTTTCTATTCCTCTATCGGATATCGCTACGAGATGGTCTGCCGAGACAGCCCCAACCTCTGCGGCCAGTTCGGCACCACCCAGAGAAGCCATCTCATCGGCATGCAGTTTCAAGCCGAAGCCGAGAGCCTTTGCCGACTCGAGATACCTCCTCGAATCCTCTATATCGAACACTCCCTCCTCACAGAAGATATCGACAAACCTTGCAAGAGCTTCCCTTTTTACCTTGGGGAGCATCTCGTTTATCACCAGGTCGAGATAATCTCTTTTTCTGCCGGCAAACTCTGGCGGTATCTCATGTGCCCCAAGGAATGTCGGGACGATATCAATCGGATGCAGCCTATCTGCTTCTTTTATCACCTCGAGCATCTTCACCTCGGACTCAGCCGACAGCCCGTATCCACTTTTTACCTCCACTGTCGTGGTGCCGTGTTCGAGCATAGTATCGAGGTGCGACAGTGTCGCATCCAGAAGCTCATCAAATGTCGCCCGACGCACAAACTCAACCGAACGGTTTATCCCGCCACCTCTCTTTGCAATCTCCATATACGAGACGCCAGAGTTCCTGAGCTCGAACTCATCCTCCCGTGTCCCGACGAAGCAGCTATGGGTATGCGCATCGACAAAACCGGGAAGGACAAGTTTCCCACAGGCATCGATTATGGTTGTCCCAGGATGTATCTCGGCATCTTTCAAGACATCATCTGTCCTACCGCAGGCTACAATTCTGTTCCCCTCGATAGCAACAGCACCATCGGTTACTATCACCGGCTTGCCCATATCCTTCCCGCGAACGGGAGAGAAGCCAGCTTGCTTGTCAAGAGTCAGAAGCTCATCTGCACCGAGTATCAGAATGTCCGCTCTCATCATCCCCCTTTTTTTAAGCTTCTATTATAAGGGGTTATATGGAGAAAATCAACATTTTTCTCTTGACAAGAGCAGTCTAAAAAATTAAATACTAAAGAAGAGAGTTTCCATAAGAAGATAAACATGGGGGCCCAATGGGTAAAAGATATATTTTCCTGACTGTATTTTTCCTCCTCATCCTTCTTTTTGGGGAGGTTTTTGCTTACCCTCCGAGGAGGGCTCAAAAAGAAGGCTCTAAGTGGGGGTTTTATGTCGCTCCGATGTTCTCCTCTGAGAGGGTTGGACTTCGGCTCGACAACATCAAGTCTACCTATGAGGACTCGGTCGCCATCGCCTTCGGAGTTAACGGAAGAGGCAAGCTCGGTTTCGGTGGCAGAGTGGGTCTCTTCACGCGGCTTGCAAACCGTCAGAGAATTGACTTTGCAGTATCCGTCGATTACTTCGGCTCGACATTCTCCTTTTTCGAGTATTCAGGGAACAGCCTTTCCATTTACGAATACGACCTGACAGGGCTCGAGCTTTCTCCAAGGGTCACCTGGTCGGCTCACATACCCGAGGGGTTCGAACCCTATGTCTCCATCGGATACGCTTATACCTCTCTTACGCTAAATGATGTCTCAACCGGGGTTCACGGTTTTAGCGTCGCCGCAGGAACAAGGGTAACATTTGCTGGCATCTATGGTTTCTGGGCGGAGTTATCAGCCTCTCCGCTTGGAACCGTCGCATTCCAGTATTCGCAGCCTGAACCTTTTGAATATGCTCATCGACTGGAGGTAGGGACATTCTCGTTCCATGTTGGATTTGATTTCCCTGTCTCCTTCGCCGGCGCAACGGAAAGATAAACAAGAAAAGAGGTAACAATGAGTAAAAAACTGTTTGTTTTGTCAGGTTTGATGGCTTTTCTCCTCATCCTGGGCTGTGCAGGAACAACACAGCTTCCCTATCCCTGCAACAGGCTCTACGAGCGCGGGGTGATGCGTGTTACCACCCGCCCGGATATCGAGCTCTTCCCGTCTGTCTCTCCTGATGGGAAATGGATAGCTTTTGTCTCCTGCGACCAGGCCTGCGAGACAAGTTTCGACATCTGGACTGTGTCGAACGCTCCCGGACATCCTGTTCGTGTGACACAGACACCATCCGACGAACTGCATCCGGAATGGATTTATGGGAGAAAGAAGATAATCTTCGACTCGGACAGGCTGATGGGCGACCGTATGATATGGGTCGTCCACTCCGAGGGGGCAAAGAGTGCAATGAAGCCGTTTTCCACAGGGAAATATGAGATAAAGCCCGCAGTCTCTCCGGATTCAAGGAAGATTGCATTCGTTACCTGCTGCGTGATAAACTATGAGTTCGGTTGTATGAGTTTCTATGACCCCTGGGAAGATGACCCACTCGACCCCTGCGAGATGATATACACGGTGAACACCGATGGCTCATTCCTCACACAGCTCGTTCAGGGGACGGACCCTGCCTGGAGCCCTGATGGGAAAAGGCTTGCGTTCACAGCAAACTATGCCGGCAACAACGACATCTACACAATGGATGCAAACGGCGGCAACCTGACACAGATAACATTCTCTCCATCGGATGACCGAGAGCCTTGCTGGAGCCCCGATGGTAACTGGATTGCCTTCGCCTCCGACCGTGCGGGGAACCCTGATATCTGGATAATCGGAGCAGATGGCGGCGAGATGATTCAGCTCACCACATTCCCCTCGTTCGATGCAGCCCCTGCATGGAGCAGGGATGGTTACATCTATTTCCACTCAAACAGGGAGCAGGGCAACTGGGATATCTGGAGACTTATGCCGTCTGTCAAACTGAAAGAGAAACCGAGAACAGCCAAGGAATCTGCACTACTTTTTCCCAGCACATCGGCAAGGATTGAGGTCCTCAATTCCACAGGTGTCCCGAAACTCGCCGCAAGGGTGGCACAGGATCTATCCGATAGGGGCTACAATATAGTAAGTATCGGCAACTCAAAGAAGGAGCGAAACCTCGCATCAACAAAGATATTCTACACATCAGGGTTCAAAACCGCAGCACTCGATGTGGCAAAGCAGATTCCCGGCGTTCAGCAGGTCATCAAAAAAGCAGACATACACAGCGACATTCTTGTCGTGGTTGGAGAGGACCTGGCAAAGAAGAAATAGAACATTCATTTGAAAAGCATCGTGCTTCCGGGGCTCTTTCCGAGATGCTTATAAGCAAGCGGGGTGGCAACTCTTCCCCTCGGTGTCCTGGCGATAAATCCTACCAGAATAAGATATGGTTCGTATACCTCCTCAATCGTCCCGGCATCCTCACCAACGGAGACAGCAATCGTCGATAGCCCCACGGGACCACCCGAAAACTTCTCGATTATCGTGGTCAATATCCGCTTATCCATCTCATCCAGACCGAACTCATCTATCTCGAAGAGGGAAAGAGCATCCTTCGCGACAGTTTTCGTAATTCTACCATCCGAGCGGACAAGAGCAAAATCCCTGACACGCCGCAGGAGTCTGTTGGCGATTCTCGGTGTCCCACGGGAGCGTCCGGCAATCTCTGCCCCTGCTGCCTCCGTCAACCCCACAGACAATATCCTGGCAGAGCGGACAAGTATCCTGTGTATATCCTCGGGGGGGTAGTAGTCGAGCCTCTCGGCTATCCCGAATCTCGAGCGAAAGGGCGGGGTGAGAAGCCCGGCACGGGTCGTCGCAGCAGCAAGGGTAAAATGGGGAAGTGATAACCTGACACTCCTCGCTCCGGGACCCCTCTCGAGCACAATGTCGAGCGAGAAATCCTCCATCGCCGAATAGAGATATTCCTCCACCGCACGAGGAAGTCTGTGCACCTCATCAATAAACAACACATCACCATCCGATAGCGATGTCAAAATCCCCGCAAGGTCACCAGGCTTCTCGAGAGCAGGGCCAGATGTGCTACAGCAGGATACCCCAAGCTCATTGGCTATGATGTGAGCAAGCGTTGTCTTCCCGAGCCCCGACGGACCATAAAATAGACAATGGTCGAGAGCCTCATCACGCACACGAGCAGCCTCTATGAAAATCGAGAGCTTCTCCTTAACACGGCTCTGCCCGACAAAATCGGAAAGCCTACTCGGACGGAGCTGCTCCTCAAACTGTATCTCCTCCGGCTCCCGCTCTGAAGACAATAGTTCACTCAAAATATTTCCCTCACCTGCAAAAAAATATGCTGTGTTTTGCAAAAATTCTTTGCATTCTCGCATCACCTTAGCCACAATCATCATCAAAATCAACAGGTTACATATAGCAGTATATCTGGCACACTTTTTGCTCTATAATTTATGGAAGTTTGTCCTCCTTCCTCCTCTCTTTCACCGGGCGGTGGGACCTTGTCTGGTTCGGCCGCCCTTTTTATCTCTCTTACTACCTTAAAAGCAGCATTCTTCTGGTTTCACTGTGGCTCCCTGCCGTGAGTTTATACAGGTAGACGCCTGATGGGAGGGTCGCTCCCCTGTCGTCCTTCCCGTCCCAGAGGAGAGAGTTTGTGCCTCTGGCTGGAAGCTCAAACTGCCTTACCTTTTCTCCGAGGATATTAAATATCTCTATGGTCGCTTGGTCCACTTCTTCAGGGACGGAAACCGTTATCCTCGTTTCCGGGTTAAACGGATTGGGGTAGTTCTGCGAGAGATAGAATCTATCGGGGTGCCGACTGTCCTCAACACTGGCAGAGACATAAACCTGCAATTCCACGGTTACAGTTGTTGTGTAATCATCGGGGGCAGCGGTTATAGAGAGTTCGAACTGGATGGTCGTATCCTGCGGGATAGAGCCTGTGGAGAGGAGGAACGGAGAGGAGGAATTCGCCACAATCGAGCCGGGGCTGATGGTGCCGTAGGAGGCGTCCGCACGGTTAACGGTCACAAAATCAGCTGTCGACGACAGGTTTGCATCGACCGTGTATGCTCTAACTCCGCCACCGTTTTTGAGGGAGATAACTAATTCAAAATCCTCGTTCTGGTCTGCGAATCCATTCCCGTTTCCGCCCGGTGGTGGGTCGTCAATCACAAGTCCGACAGCATAAATCCAGGGCGATGGAGGGAGTTCCTCTGGTGGATATGTCGTGAACTTTATTGCCCTTCCATCCACAAGCGGCTCGGCATTCTCATCGTATGAATTATGGTAGAGATACTCGATTCCGACAGTCTCCGTGTGGTCTTCAATTCCGACAGCGTTGCTCGTGGCATTATCGATGCTCTGATACTGGAAAACTATCTCGCCATCCCCTGTCGGTGTGGGATAATATTCTGGGTCATACAGTATAGCCTCGAATGTCTCACGGTTGTAAGAGTAGCCGTAATGTGCCGCCTCTTTATACTCGATAATGAAGCGATGGTTTGTCTCATCGCTATATTGATAGACATCACCATATCCGGAGGAGGTGCGTAAATCCAGGTCGTCCCAGAATGGTGCAACTATTCTTTTTGCCTCACCCACATGTGGGATATTATGTTCGTGTATTCCACTACCGCCACTCCAGGTCTCTGTGCCAAGTGCCAGAAACCCGTTCGAGCAGACAGAGATGTTGTCATAATCAATCCCGTAATACTTGAATGTGAACGGGAGCGAGATTGTTGTTATCTCATCGTCGCTATTGGTTACAGCAGATATTGCAGAGCCTGTCGAGCTTATCTCGACCCAGGAGTATGAGGGAGCGTGCCCTGTGAGCGTATCGGTATCATCATAGCAGTAGTATCCGTATGAGTCAGGACCAATTGGCAGGTTATACACCGAGCTGCCGCAGGGGAGGTATCCTGTTAATGTATCGATATATGGGTAGGTGCTACCGTTACCGAAAATAAACAGTGTATAGGGAAGAGAATCTGGTAGTATCTCCTCCGGGGTAATCGATGTTGTGAACGGGTTGTAATCGTTCGACACCGTCCCGTTGGTGTCGACGGGCGGGAAACTTGCCACAGAGTCAACGACAAAAGCGTATTCTTCAGGTAATCTCAGCCTGAGTGTGCCGCCATCGAGTGCTCCCTGTCCATCGTTGTGGATAGCAAACGATATCTTTGGTGTCTCACCGCTCCAGATAAGCCCATCACCGTTCCCGTGAGGGGATGCATCATCCACATAAGAGAATACAACAGAGAGCCTCGCCGCTGCGACAGCAAGGTTCGGGCTTGCTGCCTCCCAGGTATGCAGTAGGTTATCGTGCGTCGTGACAGTGAAATGCAGCACCTGGAAACTCGTGCAGGCACAGGATACCTCGAACTCGAAGGGCACCACTGATGTTACCTCTCCACCGTAAGGTATCCTGTCAAGGTAGACCGAGTCGACATCGATTGCGACAAACTCCGGGTCATCGGTTGTAAGGCGTGCCCAGACACCGTTCGCCTGCTCCGAACCATAGTTCTTGACAATGATGTAAAGATCGACATCCTCGCCTGGGTTCAGCCTACCGTCACCGTTCCCACCGGAGGAGTCATCGAGGATATAATCATAGTAGATTGCATAGGGTCCCTCTGTGCCAGGCGAGGCAAACCCCTCGTATTTCAGGCAGTTCGGCTTCGTGACGGTTATATTCAATGTGTCAAAATTGACAATATCGAGCGACAGCTCGACAGAGCCATCCACACCCGTGTATCCTGTCTCATAGACCGTCGAGTCCATATAGCAGCAGACGAGAGCACCTAAGACAGGGGAACCTGCCGATGTTACCGAGACGGGAAAATCTATATGCCCCATACCGACAACAGGTGGATGAGAAACATCCAGCCCCTGCGGCGTATCCGTCCACATACACAGCTCCGGGTCACCCAGGATGTTGTAAGTATAGTACTCCTTGCGGGTATAACTGTTCACTCCCAGATTGTCGAACATATAGTTCTTACCCTCAACCATACATACCCCCAGCTGATGGATGTCATCATCGCAGAGGGTAATAAAGAACCCGCGGTTCAGGCAGGAGCGCTGATACCAGTTGCTCGATATCTCTGTCGAAGCATAAAATGCAACAGCACCAGACAGATTGCTGCCGTTGTGTGCCCTCGTCCAGTTCTCGCAGACATAATCGTCGCCGGCGTAATCACCTGTCCCACAGGTTACAGAGAGTATTACAGGCATCATAGCACCGTTTGTTGCAGCATCGGGGTTCATACCCCCGAACGGCGGCCACCAGTCGACAACAGACTGCCCCCTGAAGTTCATAAATGTTATACCCCAGTTGACATCACGGAAGACATCATCGGCATCGTCACCACCGTTCCTGTGGTAGTAGCTGATGGTATCGTAGCCGATGGATAGCAGTTTATCTTTTATAAACATCGTTGTGTTGACATAGCTCGTGTCCGATGGCTGTCCATCGTTGTCCTCACGGACAAAGAGTGTCGCCCTCTTGAACCAGTCAGGGTCGGACATCGGAGGCTCGGTTTCATAGATTATCTGTTTGGTGGTAACAACCAAGGCGTCGGTAGAATTGTCGCAGGACAGCCTACCAACAAAAATATCCGCGACATCGTCATCACCTTCGAGTGTTGCATAGTAGTTATCGGTAGCCCAACTGGATACATTCCCCGTTGGGACACCATCGACATCACCAACAAAGACGACATATTCTGGCGGAATATCCCAGGAGTCATAGGCATCCTGTATGTAGGATTTTATCGATGATGAGCTTGTTCCCGTCTCGCTTGTCGTTACAAGTTTTGGATACAATCCTTTCTTAAACTTCCACTGGTAGAGCGATTCGGCATAGGTCGAGTATGTGGGCGCAGTTATTATAAGATATTTGCCACCGGAGTAAGCTCCTGTCTTTGTTTGCCCTGATATGGGCTTGGGCATATAGTCATAGTTGATGACGATGTTCCTTACCATCCGCTCATAATCTTCCCCTGGCAGAAGCCGCGAGTTCCAGTCAGGATTGGGAGAGATGCAGCGAACATTCACACGGAAGGCGGTTGTTATCTCGACAGTATGCTCCGCCGGATTGTATCTGACAGGTGTAAGCCTAACACCAAGGACACGCAGACCACGCATAACGGCAATATCGGAGACTTTCGCTATCCTATCCGGGAAGAAGCTGTCGGTCGAATAGAGTTCGATATCCATTAGAAAATCCTTCGGCTCGGTGAATTCAGCTTCCCTATTCTGGAACGGGACAACATCCACACCGGACAGAGTCTCTGTCTTTATCGGGGTCGCAGTAACCTCATATCTTGCAGCCTCCGGGACTCCAACCCTTATAATCCGCTGGGGGAGAGCAGGTTTCCCCTCCTCTGTCAGAGAGCCCATATCGGGGACAATGGGCTTTACCCAGCTTCCATTGAAGAACTCCGTCTTCTCGAGATTGTATTCACCTATCCTTACCTGAAATTCCACCCTCTGGATATCAGAGTGCAGAAGACGGACATCTATATTCTCTCCAATATAGGAGGCGAAGGCAATCCCGGCAAATGCAAGCGAAAATAGAACAGCAAAAAAACAGCGCATCTTTTACCCCCTATCAGTCTATTGTGAACATCTGACATCTTCCCTTGCCGGAGATTTCAAGCTCTGTGTTCGGGGAGAAACCTCTCTCGAGCAGGTTGGCGAGGTCATTGTTCAGGTTCAAATCGAATCCGGGGACACAAAGCGACCTCAACGCAAAATAGTATGTCCCCGGTGAGAGTATCTCGACCCCCTCAGGCAAGGCAGGAAAGGCAAGAGAGCTTTTCTGGGTTATTCCCTCCCAGACGGGAACAAGCCTTTCCCCATCATCGAGAGTGCCAATCGAAAGCACATAGAGATTTGCATTGCCGTGCCAGGAGAAATATGGTCTCGAACCCACAACAGAATCAAGCTCGACCCTCGGTATCTCCATAAGGTTGCTAACATAAACCGTTCTTCTCGTATCGAGTGGGATATTTCTCATAACCCGCTCAAGCCGGTTACCCTGCATATCGGAGGCAAAAACCGTCAGGTTGAAGTTGTCGACCAGAATGGAGTTCGACCTCGTAAGATAGAGTACCCCCGGTACCCAGGTAATATCCTCCGGGATATCGGGTGTGCGATACAAATAAAGCGGATATACCCCATTCACGACCTCCGGCAGGTTCTCCTCCGTAAGCCA
>NATO01000004.1 GCA_002085385.1 candidate division Zixibacteria bacterium 4484_93 | reverse complement strand
GCCTTCAGTCGTGCCCTTGCCTTCGAACTCATCCTGTGATATGGTGGGGCAACGAGATAGCAGTATGCCTGTCTCTTTGAGCGACCCACTCTACCTCGGAGTTGATATAGGTCTGCAAGCCCGAGCTTATCTGCATGGTTGATGATGATTGTGTTGACATTCGGAATGTCCGTGCCGCTCTCGATGATTGTGGTGGATAAGAGCAGGTCGAATCTTCTATCGAGAAAGTCGAGGAATGTCTTTTCGAGTTCCTGTTCGTCCATTCTGCCGTGTCCGATGGCAAGTCTGACATCGGGTAGTGTTTCCCGGAGAAGTTTTGCCACCGTTCCGATGGAGTTTATCCTATTGTGCAGGAAGAATACCTGCCCGCCACGGTCCAACTCCCTGCGGATAATCATCTTGAAGAGTTTCGGATTAAACTCGATTATCTGTGTGTAGATAGGTCTCCGCTCCTGTGGCGGTGTATTTATGAACGACATATCCCTCGCTCCTGAGAGTGAGAGATAGAGTGTTCTCGGTATCGGGGTTGCACTCATCGAGAGGACATCGATATTCAGTTTCAGCCTCTTTATTTTTTCCTTATCCCTTACGCCGAACTTCTGCTCCTCATCGATTATGAGAAGCCCCAGTTTCTTGAAATCGACATCCGCTGAGAGTAGTCTGTGTGTTCCGATGACAATGTCGATTTTCCCCTCCCGTAGTTTCTCGATAATCTGGTTCTGCTCTCTTCTTGTTCGGAAACGTGATAGCATTTCGATTATCACGGGGAAGTCTGATAGCCTTTCTGTAAATGTTGCTGTATGCTGTTCAGCCAGTATTGTTGTTGGGACGAGCACCGCTACCTGATACCCGCTCAGGACCGCTCTAAATGCTGCCCTTATGGCTACCTCCGTTTTCCCGAAGCCAACATCTCCTGTCAGGAGTCTATCCATCGGATAAGGTTCCCCCATATTCAGGAGCACCTCTTCTATTGCCCGTGCCTGGTCCTCCGTTTCGTCGTAGATGAACGATGCTTCCAGCTGGTTGAACAGGGCTTCATCCCCTTTATGCTGTATTCCGGTGAGTTTATGCCTCAGGGTGTATATCTCGAGCAGCTCTCCTGCGAGCTCGGTGACCTTCTGCTTGACCTTCTTCTTTGTCCGTTTCCAGCGGTCGCTTGTAAGGCGAGCAAGCTTGATATTCGCTGTTTTCCCCTCGTATCTCTGGAGGAGGTGGAAATCGGTCGAAGGGACATACAGCTTGTCCTCCCTGTCATATTCGAGCACGATGCATTCGGTCGTTATATCTCCGATGGTCAGGTTCTCAATCCCGACAAATCTCCCTATTCCATAGTCGATGTGGACGAGGTAGTCTCCTGGTTCGAGTGAGACAGGCTGGTCGTATGTTCCCTCGTGATAGCGTTTTTTCCTGACTCGCCTGCGATATCGGGCAAATATCCCGTTGTCGGTGAATGCCGCCAGTTTTCCCTCGGTGAATATAAACCCCTCCGAGAGCGGTGCAATCTCGAGTGCGAGTGGAACATCTCCGATGAGGTTTTTCATCCTCTCTGCCTGCCCGACATTGTCGCAGAGGATAATGGTCTCGTATCCGTTCCTGTTGTATCTTTTCAGAGTTTCCCGTAGGAGCGCTATATCACCACCTATGGTATCCTGTGGGAAAACGGGAAGAGACTCTTTCCCCCTCAATCCGAATGAGATGTGCTGTCTGTGTTCAATCTGTTGGATAAGTTTATCCTTGTCAGCGAATATTAGCTCCGGCGGGAGAGGCTGTATTTTCTCTGTTAGCTTTCTCGTGTAAAGCTCGTTTGCCTCCGATTCAAATTCAGAGAGCTGGCGACGGAGTTCTTCCTCTTCTGTGATGATAAAGATAGTATCCTCCGGGAGGTAATCGAGCAGCGTATTTGCTTCGGGTGAGAAGAGCGGCGCAAACCAGAGATACCCAGGGAACTCCGGGTCGAATTGGAGACGGTCAACAAGTTTCTCTATCTCTCCTTTTGGAAGTTTCTGTGCAATATCGGGATTCATCTTCTCCTGTATCCTATTACCTCTTGTTGCCCTCACGAGCGATATCGCCTCGGTAGGGGGGAGGATTGTGCACTCCTTTATCTTTCTTATCGAGCGTTGGTTCCTTGCGGAGAATAGCCTTATGGATTCGACTGTGTCCCCGAAAAATTCGAGCCTCACCGGGTCGACTGTCCCCGGTGTGAAGATATCTAATATCCCTCCACGCGATGAGAACTCACCGATATATCCTGTGGTATCGCAACTTTTATATCCATTCTCGACAAGCTTTGCCTTTAGTTCTTCCAGCTCGACTGTTTCACCCTTGTGAATTTTTATTGGTCCCAGTAACCGCTCAGGGATGCTTTTCTCGAGAAGTGCCCTCGGGCTTGTTACAATTGTTTGCCTCGGCGATTCCCTCATTCGATACACTGTTTCTATCCTTCGGGCGACAATCTCTGTGTCGGGGAGGTTGGTATCGTAAGGCAGGATGTCGTAAGCGGGGAAGTAAAGCGTTCTTTTCTCGACGAGTTCGATATCAGCTAATATGTCTTCTGTCTTCTCTGGTGCAACAACGACCACGGTTCTTTTTGTCCTGCGGAAGACAGCGGAGATGAGCATAGCGAGGAATCCTGCTGGCACAGGCTGAAGGAAGAACGAATTCCCTTCCCTTATCCCTTTAATAAGCTGACCTGCCGCATCCGATGACGCAACAATCTTTTTCAGGCTTTCGAGCATAGAGAGAAAATATATAGAAAAATGGGGGAAAGTCCAGCAGCTACCTCAGAAGTAGCATCTTCCTCGTTACCTTTTTCTCCTCGAATGTAATTCTGTAGAAGTACACCCCTGTTGGTGCAGTCTTTTCTTCGGCTGTTTTGCCATCCCAGAGAATGCTGTACTCGCCAGCAGGAAGCGTATTATCCACAAGCGTTTTTACCTTCTGACCGAGGATGTTGTAAATAGCAAGTTCCACCTTCCCTTCTTCTGGTAGCCCGAATGTCAGTTTCACACTCGCATTGAACGGGTTGGGAAATGCCGGGTCGAGATAGAGCCTCTTCGGTAGATTGCTCTGTTTTGCAAATATCTTATATCTTCCAGCTGAAAGGGCAAATTCTCGATTGCTTTCTATCCTGCTTCTGTTTCCATTCCCATCGATGTAGAGTGCGAGATTGCTCGGGAGCTGTTTCGTGTCGAAAACTACCACTCTATCCTCCGATAGAGTAATCTCCCAGGAGAGTTTGTTTCTCGGATGAATGCTCCGCTTGAACTCGGGTGTAATGGGAACATCCTCGACAATTGCAGCTTGTCCCTCACCCGGTAAGGCAGGCGGCAGGAGTATGTCGAACAGATAGTCGTATCCTGTCGTAGCTCCTCTTCCACAGCCGAAATCGAGGGTATTATCTCCTGCTCTCATCGTAACATACCAATCAGGGGTCTTTATGAGCCGCTTTTTCATCCCTGTTTGCATCGTGTAGTCGATTGTCATATCGCACTCGCTCTCTGCTGCGACCCAGTATCCTTCACCTGATGTAAGTGTTGCGATGTTTTCATACCCTCGTGCAATCGGGTCATATCTAAAGAAGCTCCCTGGGATGAGAGAAGCTTCTGGCTCGCCGGGACTCAAGGTATCCGCTCGTATATATCTTCTCCCAACAGGGTCATAAGCGAATGCTATCCCTCCCTCGCCGAGTATGTTTCTGGCAGAGTTGTCCGGTCCATCTGCTACGAGCGAGGCGATATTCCATCCGGGAGAAAGCCTCCTCTGATAGAACAGATTATAGAGCGGTTCCTGGATAAGCGCGAGTTCCTCGCCATCGGTGGCAGTGAGAGATGAATCTTCCTTCATATCGACACCAGCGAGGGAAAAATTCCCGTCTGGCAGGTCTCCCGGGTTCCAGCGGATGGTTGCATCATCCCCTTCGACCTTTAGAATTATATCCTTCGGCTTCTCGAACAGCCCGATATGGTTTTTCTGCAACATCATCCCATCGACTATGAAGTATGCATCGAATACCCCTGTTGGGGTGTAGAGTGTGTCTATCCCATCGTCGTATCCGTATGTTGCGGATGAGTCCCCGGCGAGTTCCAGCTCGACAAACCCTCCACCATCTCCGTCGACAGCTATTGGCACACGCCACTTGCGGGAGAAATCGGCGAGTGTATCCCCGATAATGATGGAGTCTATTATAAGGTCGAAGTCCGGTGAGGTCAGATTGTCCTCGTGTATGCCGCACCAGTAAAGTTCGCTGAATGTGTCAGAGAAAGGATAGTATGCAATCTCACCTCCTGGTCCCGGTTCTGGTTCCGCCTCGTCCCTGAAGATGAAAAGGGTATCTGAGTCGGCTGATGCGCTAACAAGTACCAGATAGTAATCAGTTGTATCGGTATCAGCATCTTTCTGCTGGTAACATCTCCAGTATACGCCGTTATATTCGGTGTTGTCACCGGTGCAGGTATCCCTGACATCGGTGGAGTGAAACTCGTAGTCCGTTTTCTTGGTATAAATCATATTATCAAAGTAATACAGGCTCTTTGCACCGCCTGCATTGTCGGCGGCTATGAGATAATCTCCAACGGGTGCAATCCCTGATGGTAGAATCCCTGCTGGACTGTGACCGAATACCGTTGGGTTTGCGGGGTTTGTGACATCCAAGATGGTAACGAGTGTGTCCAGTGCAACATAGGCGAGGCTATTCTTGACTATTACGCCGTGTGGGTCGCCACCGAGGGTAGCAGTCGAGACTGTAGTAACCTCTGTCATATCATCGGATGCTACCACCTTTAGACCATCCATCTTGTCCGCAACATAAACATACTGTCCATCGGCGCAAATGCCCCAGACATCGGTTGTGGTGAATGTATCAACCGCTGAAAGGTCTTTGGTCAGCTTTACGACTCCGACTGCCGTTGCTGCTGCATAGACATAGTCACCATAGACATATACCCCAAAAACGGGTGACGATGTATAGTAGGATGCGAGCAGAGTTCCATCGCTTCTTCGCAGTTTTCTAACGCCGAGTGAACCGTTGGATACTGCGGCATAGACAAATGAATCGCTTGCAGCGACATCTATTATCTCACTGATGCCGTTGGTGTGCCAACTGCTTGACAATACCGAATCCTGTATGGTATATGCATATACCCCCTCATCACCTGCTGCGAGGAAGAGTTCGTTTCCGTCTATGTCGAGCCCGCAGGGTGCCCCGCTGACAGCAAACGAGTCGATGACCCGCATATCCGTCAGGTTAGAAATATCAGCCACCATAATTCCATACATATGCATAGAAAAGTAAGCCAAGTTTCCTATGGTTTCCACATCGAGAAGCGTCCTGCCTGAAGTCTTGCCGACATATGTTGTTTCGGGGAATATTATGTCTGCCCATAGAGTTCCTGCAGGTGCCGCTGTATCACCGACGAAGAACGCCTGCAGATTGGATGTTGAATCGGCAATAAGCGCATAGGAACTACCGACAGAAATACCCGTTGCACTCGCTCCCCCCGTATGTAGCTCTTCTGTTAGCTTGATATGTGACAGTGCACAGTTTCCTTCGAGGGTCATACTTGCTGGGTTTGATGCGTTCACAATCTCCAGACGGTTGTTGCTCTTCTCGACAACAACCATATACTTCCCATAGGCGTCAACATCGACACCCGTTCCCGAGAGGGGGCGGTTGGAAACGGCTGTTATCCCGGTTCCGGATATGTCATAGCAGTAGATTGAGTTTCCTGCAACGATGTATGCATATTTGTTCGTCAGGGTTAATCCAGATGGGTTGGATACATTTACATCTGCAGCAAATGAAGGAGATGTCGGGTCAGAAACATCGACCTTGACAAGGCTATCGTTTCCGGCGGTGGTCAGAAGATATGCATATTTACCGAGCACACCGATGTCCACACAATCCCCGATGCTGAGTGAACCGACCAATGCGGGTGGATTAGGTGCAAGGTCGACTATCTCAACTCCATAGCTGGTTGCGATGTAAGCGTATCTGTCCACAGTCTGGATTTTCTTGCTTGCTCCGTTCAAAGCAACATAGGTTGATTCTGCAAGGTGCCCCGGTGCATTTGCCTGTCCATCGGAGATATTCCACTCGCCTGTGGTCTGTGGGATGTCACAATAGCGAAGGCTCTCAAAATGCTCCTTATAGAGATTACCAGAGAAGCTTGCACCCAATAGGGTAAGAAGCATCGCCAATGACAACAAAGCTATCCGCATTCTCTCTTTCATCTTTATCCCCTTATCTTATAAGTAAGTCACACTCCTCAAATGCTGCGACCCAGTATCCCCTGCCAGGTAGAAGTGAGCTTTCTGTTTCGTATCTCCTCAAATCCGGATTGAACCAGAAGAACTCCTCCCAGATAGCGTCAGGGGGACTGGTTGTTATCTCGTCTATTTCTCCAAACGGCACCCCGATGAGGTTCCAGCCGGGAGAAAGCGGTATGCTGACCTCCCTTGCAGGAACACCAGAAACCGTTATGCTCGTATCCTCATCAGAATAGACAAAATATCCTGTGCCCACTCCAACGGTCTCTGCCCTCTCATACGCATACCCGGTGGGCTCGAAGGAAAAGAGTAGACTGCTGAATGCATCACCCAGTGCTGTGTCAGCCGATGCAATTGCCGGTGTCACCGGCAAACTTATTGTATTCCATCCCGGTCGAAGCGGAAGCGATATTGAGTCATACTCACCCGATATGTGGACGAGAACGCTGTCCTCCCTCAGATGATAGTAGTCCGCTATGATGTAAGCATCTCCCTCCTCTGTCGGGATAAATCGGGAGTTATCGAGAAAATATCCTATACCATCTGGATTTGTTCTCCATGTGACTGGAACCAGAAGCGAGTCGCCGTGAACATCGTAGATGTAAGGATAAAAGCGAGCGACAACCCCCGTGGTGAGTTCTGTGGAGACAGGGACTAACCTAAAATCTGTGTTCACATTCCTTCTCGCGATAAAATCATATCCGGTCAGCATACTGGCGGTGTGGAATGTAAAAAACTGCTCCGCTCTCAAGTTCACCGTATCCGATATGGTGGTATCGACAAGGAAGAGTCCCATATCAAAAGGGACAGAGCCTATATTCCGCCATGATAATATGACATCAGTAGGGAAACTCAGTCCAACATACGCTTCCATATACCAAGAATCCTCTCCCTCGAGGATGGGTGGGTGATAATCGAAGGTGTATTTGTAGTTATATGGCGGCTCCCAGTATGTGTTTAGGTCTTCCGGATTATCATGTGGAAAGTAGAGCATCACATAGTAAATGAAAGGAGGGAAAAGCTCCTCCGCATCGAATATATCATGCCCCAATGATGCATCAGGATGCACCGCTGCTCTGTTATAACGGTCTGTGGAGATGAGCGTATCCGCAGTGTAAAACTCGAAATTTATTATCCAGTTAGTCTCCGAGGCAGACAGAGAACCAATAACAAGAAGAATAAATAACAAAATCAAACAGAACTTCTCTTTCAATATACCTTGCCTTACCTTTCTATATTTCTTTTTTTTAATTATAATCTTTTTATCGCTTAAAGTCAAGTTTATTTTAGTTTTCTGACAATTGTCGATATTGGTGAAAAAATCCTCTTGACAGGGCTTCTAAAATGGATACTTTAACATTCAAGAATGCCGCTATCGTCTAGTGGTTAGGACACCGGCCTCTCACGCCGGCAGCAGGGGTTCGACTCCCCTTAGCGGTATTTTTTGTTTTCCTGCACTTGACAGAACAGAGAAATTGATATATCTTAAAACAGGCGCCCGTGGCTCAATTGGATAGAGCAACGGACTACGAATCCGTAGATTGGAGGTTCGAATCCTCTCGGGCGCATTTTATCTGAGTTTTATGAGAGATGAATATTTTATGCGGATTGCCCTCGAAGAGGCAAAGCGAGCGAGGGACACAGGAGAGGTGCCTGTTGGTGCTGTCCTTGTGCGTGATGAGCAGGTGCTTTCTTCTGCTCACAATCTTGTTGAGCGGCTTTCCGACCCGACCGCCCATGCGGAGATGCTCGTAATTAGAGAAGCGGCAAAGAAACTGAATAACTGGCGGCTCACGGAATGCACAGTTTATGTTACCAAGGAACCCTGTCTTATGTGCCTTTTTGCTTTTTATCTCGCGAGGGTATCGAGGATTGTCTACGGGGCTTCCGATGAGCGGTTCTCATCCGTTGATGCGTTTCTTTCACTCGATGCGTTCTCTTCAAGCAAAATGGTAATAACAGGTGGAGTTCTTGCCGCCGAGTGTAAGGAGCTTTTGAAGGGTTTTTTCAGTGATATTCGGAGAGGTGCCGGAGTGGTCGAACGGGGCGGTCTCGAAAACCGTTGAGCCGTGAGGTTCCCGGGGTTCGAATCCCCGCCTCTCCGCCAGCTTCACTGGAGCAGGGAAGGTAAGTTTGGGTTTCTTCGGCACTGCTACGCAGCGTTTAAGATTTCCCTCATTCTACTCGATAGTGCCGATGGGTCGAATGGTTTTTCGATGAACCCTATTGCCCCTGCGGTGAGCCCGCTTTTTATATCCTTTTTCTGTGTCTTAGCTGAGAGCATAATAACAGGAATGCCCTTTAGTTCAGGGTCACTTTTTAGGAACTTTAACACCTCAGGCCCTGTCATTTCGGGGAGTATATAGTCCAGCAGTATGATATCCGGCTTGAAGCTTTTTGCAAGCTTTATCCCTTCCTTTCCCGTCCATGCGGTCTTGACCTCGTATCCCTCAAAGTTCAGTTCGAACTCCACTAGCCTCACGATATCTGGTGCATCGTCGATGATAAGAACCTTGTTATGCAACCTTTTCCTCCTTTTGCTTTAGATTTCCCCGCCTGACCAATATTTTTATTATCCTCCCGACAATCTCATCGGGTGTGAATCTCTTTGGCAGGAATATGGTGTCCTTATACATCTCCGCCTCCTGCTCGTAGTATTTTGCTCCAGGCACTCCAGAAATGAGTATAATGGGTGTATCCCTGTTGGGGTTCGGTTTCTTTCTTATTTCGTCTATGAGTGCGAGCCCGCATCCGTCGGGGAGGGCCTGGTCCAGAATGAGCAGAGGGAAACTTTGATTCAGGATAATCTTTCTCGCTTCGGTGACATTGCTTTTCGTGGTTACCTTGAAACCCGACCGCTCCAGAATCTTCGATGTCTCTTTTACATATTCCGGGTCATCATCGACAAGCAGTATCGGGTGTTCTGTTCCCTCCGTCAGGATGTTGATCACCTGCTTTAGCAAATTCTCGTTTATCGGTTTTCCGAGGAATGCTGATGCACCCAGCCTGTATGCTTTCTCCTCCTCCTCGACCACAGAGATTATGACAACCGGGATATTCTTTGTCTTCGGGTTCATCTTCAGGTGTGTTATCACCTCCCAGCCGTCCATTCTCTCCATTCGGATGTCGAGTGTTATGAGGTCGGGTGGATTGGAGAGAGCGGATAGAATCCCGGATTCTCCGTTTGAGCATCTGGTGACAGAATACCCCTCCCTGAGCATATACTCCGAGATGAGCCTTGTTATCCCTCTGTCATCGTCTATTATAAGGATTTTCCCCTTTGAGCCTTTCTCTGGCTCAATGTATCTAACATTCGGTAGCGTTTTTCCCTCTGTATGGGTATGTGCAACAGGCAGTCTAACGCGGAATATGCTTCCCTTATGGTATTCGCTTTCCACCTCGATTTTCCCGTTGTGGAGTTCTACAATCCCCTTAGCGATGGATAGCCCGAGCCCCGTGCCTTCTATTGCCTGTGTGTATGCGTCCTTTGTCCGGAAGAATCTCTGGAACAGTTTCTCTTTATCCTCCGGCTTGAGTCCCACCCCTGTGTCTTCTACCTCGATTATAGCCTCTTCTCTCTCCATCTTTGCCCTGATGGTCACACCGCCCTCTTTTGTGTATTTTATCGCATTGGAAGCGAGGTTAGAGAAAAGTTGTATCAGTCTATCCCTGTCTCCAACAACATACAACGGTTTTTTCTCTATATTGGTCTCGAGTGTAAGCCCCTTTTCCCCTGCGGTAACCTTAAATGTTTTCGATACACTCTCGACTATCTCGGTTATATCGAGCAGCTCCTTGGACAGTTTCACTTTTCCCGATTCGATTTTCTCCACATCGAGCAGGTCTCCTATAAGGGCATTTAGTCTCCGGGTGTTCCTCTGGATAATCTCCAGAAACTCCCTCTGTGGTGGGGTAAGAGGTCCCGGTTTGCCATCGAGGATGAGCTTGACGAACCCGGATATTGCCGTAAGAGGTGTTCGTAGTTCATGTGATACCGTTCCGATGAACTCCGACTTCATATTCTCTATCTTCTTCCGCTCGGTGATGTCTCTAACCACAGCTGTTGCGATATATGTTTCGCCGGGCTTTCCCGCCGAAACGGAAAGTTCGACCGGCACTTCAGTGCCATCTTTCCTCAAACCTTCAAGTTCCAGCGTTTTGCCGATTATTGGTCCGGAACCGCTTTTCTTAAATTTGGCAAATCCCTTTATTTTTGCTTCCTTATATCTTTCAGGAACGATATTCATTAAACTCTGCCCTAATATTTCTTCTTCTGTGTAACCGAACATCTTTTCCGCAGCTTTGTTCCAAAGAATTATCTTCATATCGGTATCGGCGGAAATTATGGCATCAACCGATGTGTTGACAAGCGTGCGATATTTCTCCTCGCTCTCGAGCAGTGCCTTTTTCATCTGCTTCCATTCGGTGATATCTATAAGTGATATAACGGATTTTTTGGTCCCGGGAATCATTGTGATTTCAAGCACTGCATTACGAATCTCTCCAGTTTTACGCAACACCCTGATTTCATACTTTGTGGGTATTCCCTCCCCATTTATTCTGCGTTTCTTGTGATACCCGAGCATTATTTTTACATCATCCGGATGAACAAACTTTGTCCAGCTTGTCCCTTCGATTTCCCCTTTTGTATATCCGGTTAATCGTTCGAGTCGGGAGTTAGCCAATGAAATAGTGGTATCCTCTTCCAGAATCGCCATTGCAGAGCCTGTGTGTTCGAATATTTGTGGCTTTTCCCAGGTATCTCTCATTTTCCTTGCTGCGATGTTAAGCAGAAACAGGGCAGAAAGTCCGAATGTGGCATTTGCCCAGAGGCTGAAGGATGAATTTTCTGAATCGATTACTGCACCAAGTAGGGTATAGGAAACCCATATCATCACCACCGATGCAATAATCAGCGGATACGCTTTGAGGGAATTTTTCTGTTTATTTCTCATCTCTCTCACTCCTTTTTTCGTGTTATTATCTCGAGGATGCGGGAAAGCCCCGCTTCTATCTCTTCATCCATAACGGTTTTCTTCTCGCATCTTTTCCCAAGTTTTTCTGCTATCCTGCTCACCTCCGGGAAACCGTATAGCGTGCCACTTCCTCTGAGAATATGAAGGTATTTTATCAGTTCATCTGCTCTATCTTTTATCCCTTTATTTCTCAATTGTTCGAGCCAGTTCCGGATGTTTTGAGAATGATATTCTCTATATTCTCTCAGGAGTTTTTCAAGATTCTCAGCTGACATATTTTATACCCTGCCTTTTTGTAATCTCTGCTCTTCTCAAGAGAGCTTTGACCCGTGAGATAAATATCTCTGCCCGGAACGGTTTTTTCAGGAAATCATCCGCCCCGAGTGAGAATCCGATAATCTCGTTTTCTTCTCCCTGTTTAGCTGTAAGCACAAGCACTGGTAGGCTGATAAATCTTATCTCCGAGCGCAGCCTTCTCAGGAATTCAAATCCATCCATATTTGGCATCCTCAGGTCGAGCACGATGAGGTCGGGAATGGACTTGTATATTGTCTTTAGCGCCGCTGCACCATCTTCTGCCTCCTGAACGATAAACCCCTCGGGTTCGAGGAGACCTTTTAGCATTCGTCTCATAAATGCATCGTCGTCGCAGACAAGTATTCTTTTCCCGTAAAGTGATGGAGCAAATGTCTCTTCCTCCGGAGCCTGTTTCCTCGAACTGATAATCTCCAGCTCCTCTGGTATGGTTACCTCGACTGGCTCCCTC
This sequence comes from candidate division Zixibacteria bacterium 4484_93, assembly GCA_002085385.1. Taxonomy (GTDB): domain Bacteria; phylum UBP14; class UBA6098; order 4484-93; family 4484-93; genus 4484-93. The sequence continues at coordinate 11,148 of NATO01000004.1, read as the reverse complement.
TTGGAAACCTTGTTCTGGATAGGATGAGGTTTCTTTTGCTCATCGGTTGCCTGTGGTAACCCGACCGCACTGACCGCAGATGTTATGTCGATTATCCCCTCGTGAACCAGTTGCAGCCCAGACTCTGCCAGTGTTGTCATCCCTTCCTGCTTTGCCGCCTCTCGTATCTTATCCTCGTCTCCTGTGGTGATGGCATGTTTTACTTTATTTGTGATTGCCAGCAATTCGATTATTGCAATCCTGCCCCTGTGTCCTGTGAAGTTGCACATCTCGCATCCAGTGCCTGTATAAAACCTTATGTTCGGCACAATCTTTTTTGCAATTTCCACATACTTTGGTGCAAACTCCTCTTTTTTTGCTCTCCTCTTGCAGTTTGTGCAGATTTTCTTTGCAAGTCTCTGGGCGAGTATTCCCAGAAGCGAATCTGTTAGAAGTGAACGGTCGATGCCCAGCTCCTTCAATCTCGTTATTGCTCCGACAGAATCGTTCGTGTGCAGTGTGGACAGGACAAGATGCCCTGTCAATGCAGCTCGCACAGCAATCTCGGCGGTCTTGGTGTCCCTTATCTCACCGACAAGTATTACATCCGGGTCCTGGCGCAGTATCGAGCGCAGTGCCGCTGCGAATGTCATATTTCTCTTGGTATACACCTGCACCTGATTGATGCCGGGCAGCTGGTATTCGACGGGGTCTTCGATGGTTACAATGTTTATGTTTGGTCGATTGTTCTTGATATAGTTTATAGCGGAGTACAGAGTTGTAGATTTGCCCGAGCCTGTTGGACCTGTAACAAGGATTATTCCCTGCGGTTTCAGTATCATCTCACGGAACTTCCTGAGCGTTTTCCCTCGGAATCCGAGCGATTCGAGCGGTAGCTTTATCTCCTCGTCGGAGAGGATACGGATGACAGTTTTCTCTCCGTGGATTGTTGGGAGTGTAGAGACCCTGAGCTCTATCTTTTTGTTATTGAGGACTGTGTGTATCTTTCCATCCTGTGGGATGAAATGTATTGCCAAGTCGAGACCCGACAACACCTTTACACGGCTCACCAGCGGATTGTGAACATATTTGGGTAGCTTCATCATAGGGACGAGCTCCCCATCTATTCGATATCGGATGATTGTGTTCTTTTCCAGCGGCTCAAGATGGATATCGGATGCACTGTGGGAGATAGCGTCTGATAGGATTATATTGAAAAGCTTAACAATAGGGCCCTGAAGTAACTCTGGCTTTATCCTGACATCTCCTCCCTCCTCTGTGCTGAATTCCAGTTTCACATCTTCTGTTATAATTTTGTCGACGATGTTTTCCAGCTGGTTTTCCGGAGCGAATATGCGTTCTATGGCGGAGAGCATCTCGCTCCTCTTTGCAAGCTTTATGATGAGTCTCCTGTCCGTAATGAACCTGACCGCATCGGGTCCGGATGAGTCCAGCGGGTTGGACACAGCGAGGATTAAGGAATTATTTCCCTTTAGTTTCACCGGCACAAGTTCATATTTCCTGCATAGTGTCTCTGGTACAAAGGATATAACGGAACTATCGATAGTAGATTCTGCGAGGTTTACAATGGGCATCTTGAAAAGTATGGAGTATGCCCGATAGACTGCATCCTCGGATAATATTCCCTTCTTAATTATATTCGAGAAGAAGTGGTGTGTGTCAAAACTTTCCCTTGCCCTGGCAAGCAGGGTTTTATATCTGCCTTTATCGATAAGCTTTTCCTCGAGCATAATCTCGAGCAGTCTTGTGGTGGTGTTGCCTTTCATCTTTCTCCTTGCTTGGGTGTGACGGATAGCTTGTGGAAACTCACCCTTGTTCTCCTAAGGGTTCTAAGCCCGATTCTTCCCGATGCAAATGTACTGTCCTCAGCCTCCAGCACCGGTTGCCCATCGATGTGGGCGATGAAATGATTACCTCTTATATCCAGATGGATATTGTGGTCGGTGTTGCGTGTGCAAAGTTTACCGGGGATATTCGCCACTGCAAACGGCTGTTGTTCCCGCCCATCGAGCCGCTTTCTGAGCAGGAGCGAGCCCTTTCTCCTGCCCGGGTTATACTGAAGGATATACCCGTTATCGCTTGTTCCCCCGGATGTTCTGAACATTATCCCGAACCCCTTTCCCGAGTGAAGACTAAAGCTCAATTCGATTGATACATCCCTCCAGTTGTTGTCACCCCAGAATGCTCTTACCTCTCCCGGTCCCATATTAAGTTCTCCGTTCTCCACCCGGAAATGCTCTTTCTTCCCTGCGGCGAGTTCCCAGTCGGATATATCGTCGAAATCCTCCGTGTAGGTTCTATCCTGTGGTGTTAATCCACCTGCTATGCCGGTAGGGTACTCGGTGTTGGTTATATCGTCGCGGATGAGGAAAAGTTTTCCGTCCCTGTCCATCATAACCCAGTCGGGATAGTCATCTCCATCGATATCGAACCTCCCGTGAGCCATACCACTTAACAGTAGCAGTCCGTCCACACTCAGCACCGAGTAGTCATATCTATGTGAGGCTGGGAGTTGCGATTTAATATCGACAAAATTTCCTGCGGTTCCACCTGGCAGTAGCCAGAAGCCGGTAGGTGGCGCATAAGTGCCGTGGCGTGAGTAGTATGCCTGCTCCATCTCCCAGATGTATTTTAGGGTAATATATGCCTCGTTTCGCTTTGCCTTCGCCGCGGAAAACTTGAAAATAGGAATGCTCATAGATGCAAGGATTCCGATAATCGCTATGGCAATAACTATCTCTATGAGTGTAAATCCTCTGTTATTCATCTTGTCTCTCCCTTTTCGCTACGAATAAGCCCCTTTTCTGTGAAAACAAGGTTCGGAGCAACAGGGGAGGTAAGAGTGAAACCGCCCTTCGACCTGTGATATACGAGCCCTCCGTGAACCGCTGGGAACCTGAATTCATCTGGCAGGAGATGTTCCTCTATGACTGCTATAATATCCGGCGGATAGTTCCCATGCATTATCTGGTATCGTTCGATGCTGGTTCCTACCATTGCGAGTTGGAGCTTGCTGTCTGTGCTTCCTATATTTGCTGCACAGGCGCTGGGATAGGCTGGCTCCCTTAGGGAGATGTAGGTAGTGTATTCTGCTATCCCGACGACGAGAGCGAGCGACATCATAATGACAATCCTTCTTATAACAGGTCTGCCTATTACAGGTTTTTTTCTCGGTTCCTCTTCGTGGGTGGGCCTGGCTAAGGTGTAGTCAAGGACGAGTTTTTTGGCTGCATGGGTTGAGCAGTAGACCTTGCCGTCATCCTCGTAGATAGCACATTCCTCACAGAGCGGCTTCCCGCATACCGAGCACTCGGCAACTGCCTCTCTTTCAGGGTGGAGAAAGCAATGTTTTTTATCCTTCATATGTGGATACTCCTATTGTTCCTACGGGGGAATGTCTAGTAGTTATGTTCGACAGAAAGAGGGAATTTTTGATTATTTTTTCAGGACAATCTTTATCTGGTCGCGCATAGCGAGGAGGATTGCACTTCCTCTGCTGGTGCCTTCGCCGAAGGAGAATGCATAGTAAAGTGAACGAAAGAAACCCCAGCGCTGCTTTGTAAGGAGGGTTAGCTGGTTTTTTATCAGAATCCTCTCGATATCATTTTCTGTGAAAGCAAAGGGATGTTTCCTGTCCAATCCGAGACGGTGGACGAGCATTCTCACGAATTTCCCGTATGATGAGAAAATATTCTGTTTCAAATGGATTATCCCACCATCTTTTGTTACCCTTGCTGTTTCCTGTATGACTGTCTCGGGGGACAGGCAGTGGTCGAGGACATTATCGATAATCACGAGGTCGAATGAGCTGTTCTTAAATGGAAGTGCTTCTCCCATAGCGGCAAGATAGAATACATTTTTATCCCTTATCTTCTGAAACCTCGGGACATTTGCATAGAACATCTCGAGCGGGTCTATTGCAAATCGATAATCTGTCTCAATAAATGTCAGGTTTCCTGCGGCTCCGCTGCCTATCTCGAGTATGTGGGTCTTACTGGAGAGCGGGAGATAATCTTTTATGTCGTTTATGATATTTTCTGCGAACTCCCGATAGAAATCGAGGTTAAGCGAGTTTATCCTCTTTTTCCACCAGGATTTTTCGCTCTTTTGTGCCTTTTCCCAGATTCTTGGATTCATTCACTCATTCGTTCCAGTAGCGGAGGAGTTTATCGCTTCTGGAGGGCTGGCGGAGTTTGGAGAGTGCTTTCACCTCTATCTGTCTGATTCTCTCCCGGCAGAGCCCGAATATCTTTGCCACCTCCTCTAAGGTTCTCGGGTAGTTGTCGTTCAGTCCGAAGCGCAGGATTAAGACCATCTCTTCCTTCCTGGAAAGTGTATGGAGTGTCTTTTTGAGTTCCTCCTTCATTATCTTCATATCCGTGGAGTGAGCGGGGGATGGAATACTCTTATCCGGCAGGATGTTCCCGATGGAACCCCCTTCTTCTGTTGTTTTGTTGATAGATACCTGCCCGGAGATTATCCCCTGAAGCTGGAGGACTTTTTGGGTGGAAATGCCCATCTCCTCAGCAATCTCATCGATGGTCGAGCTTCTACCGAGTTCCTGAGTAAGTCGCTGCTTGATAGCCATATACTTCCTGATTAGCTGGGCTGTATGTGCCGGAACCCTTACTATCTGTCCGAAGGAGTTAATAAGCCGTATCATAGCCTGTCGTATCCACCAGATAGCGTATGTGGAAAGCTTGAACCCGAGTGTATAATCGAACCGCTCGACTGCTTTTATGAGCGCCCTGTTCCCTTCCTGTATCAGGTCGAGAAATTCCACACCCTGATTAGCATAAGGCTTGGCAATATTTATCACAAGCCGTATGTTTGTCTCTATGAGTGATTCCCTCGCTTCGAGGTAACTTCTCCTGTATCTGTCGAACTCTGCATACCGCTCGAACATCTTCTCTTTGTCTGTCAGACAGGTTATCTCGAACCGCACCAGAGCTCTTCTGATACGCTCGATATTCCTCCCCGTGTGTTTCAGCAGTCTTGAGGAGATATTGTAGCTGGAGAGGAGCTCATCGTCGGAGAGCTTTCCCCGTTTCCATGAGTAATAGACCTCGAATAGCTCCTCCGGGTCGATATCGAGCTGTTTTGCCAGATGTTGCTTGGCTTCGGTGTATCTTTTGTAAAACTCCTTTTGTTTCTTAAATATCGGCTCAAACCTGGAGAGAACCTTATATGTCGGGGATACCTTCTTTATGTCCTTGTTTATCGTTTCCACGAGCATCTGATATTTTTTCTTCTCTCGCTCGGTAAGCCCTTTGTGGACGCTTTTTTTCTTGAGCTCGAGTATCTCGTTTGTATTTATCCACACTCTGTCGAGGAGGAAGATTAAATCTTCCCTCAGCTCTTCACTTCTCCCTCTACTCGATTGCCCTATCTGGATTCTGGAGAAATCCTCTATCGGTATCTTCCCTTGAATGAAGCTCTCCGCTATATACCAGAAATGCTGTAGATTGACTATATTCAACGATAGTAGTTCTGCCATATCTCTGAGTGCCTGAACCATCTGCTTGGCTTTCTTGGACTCTTCCTCCCTGGAGAGTATCCGTGCCTTCCCCGCCTCCTTGATGTACAGCCATAGAGGATTGTTGTACTTCACAGTTGCTGGAATCTTGCGATGTGGGAGTCCGCTTATCGTAACCCCGCTTGCAACGATGTAGTCGACTATCTCGTGCACATCGATGCTTCTTGGCTCCTGCTTTACCAGCTCGATTAGCTCCGAGTATGTAATCTCGCTCTTTCCCTCAATCTGGGAGAGGATATGCTCAAACGACTCGAGCTTCTGTGGCTTTGCATCTTTGCTCATAACAGTTTCCCTCTTTCGGAGGAAAGCTCAGAGTAAGCTCGTGTGAGCTCCTCGATTTTAGCGGTGTCACCTGCCATCTCTGCATCCTCTATCTGGCTTTCCATTGTTTTGAGCCTTCGGGTTATGTGACTCAGTTTCAGCCTTTTCAGGGTTTCGTTGAAGGCAGGCTCACCAAACTTAACACCAGCAAAAATCTCCTTGACGATGTATGCCTTGCTTGCCAGGTCGGTGAACAACTCAGGGAGTTTCTCTTTTGGTATCGGCTTCCCATCGTCGAGCCTTTCGAGAACCCTTTTCGCAATTCCCGGATACTGGTAGAAATATTCCAGATTTATCTTTTCCTTCTCCTTTCTCGCTACCTCCGGCAGACAGGATGCGATGAGGAAGAAAGATATCTCCAGTATAGCCTGTCGGTCGAGCTCCTTTTTGGTTTTTTTCTTCCTGATGGTGGTGGGAGCTTCTTTCCGGATACTGCCTGCAAACTCCTGCCGCACAATGTCCACAGGGACCCCTGTTATTCGTGATAGTTCCTCGAGATATATGAATAAAGTTGCTTCACTCTTTATCGATGAGAGGTATTCTTTCAGGAAATTTATAAGGTATCTTTTCCCGTTCGGTCTCGAGATATCGTAGCCCCTATTCTTTGCCTCATCCACAAGGAAACTGAAGAAATCGGGAGCTTTCTCTATCATCCCGGTCAGTGTGTCGACCCCGTTTTTTCTTACAAAATCGTCGGGGTCTTTCCCCTCCGGCAGAAGCAGCACCTTTAGATTGAACTCCTGAGAGAGAAGCGATGGGATAGTGCGAAGAGCGGCTTTTTTCCCTGCCTCGTCGCCATCGAAGAGCAAAAGAACATTCTTTGTAAAGCGGGAGAGTATCTGAGCCTGTTTTTCGGTAAATGCTGTTCCTGATGATGCCACTACATTCTGTATTCCTGCCTGGAAGAGGGTAATAATGTCGAAATATCCCTCAACAAGGATTGCGATGTCCTTTCTGACTATTTCCCTTTTGGAGAGTGAAAGACCATAGAGAATATCGCTTTTGTGGTATATTGGTGTCTCCGGCGAGTTTATGTATTTTGCTACATTCTCGCTTGCGTCCAGACTTCTTCCGGCGAACCCGACGGTCTTTGCTGCAACATCCTTAATAGGGAAGATAAGTCTTTTCCTGAACCTCTCGTAGAGATTCTCTTTTTTTATCAGTATCCCTGCTGATACGAGAGGTTCTATCGGGAATGAGTGGTTCTTGGCGTACTGCAGTAATCCTCCGTTGGAGTATCCCAGCTGGAACTTCTCCGCAGTCTCCGGGAGTATCCCTCTTCTTTTAAGATATTCCCTTGCTCTATTTCCTTCTGAGGAGGTAAGTATGTTTCTGAAGTATGTATTTGCAAACTCACAAGCAGAGACAAGTTTCGACTTTATAGAGCGAGAGCGGGAGCTCCTCTTATCCAGCGAGATTCCTGCTCTTTTTGCCAACCTTTCGACGGCTTCCGGGAAGGTTAGCCCCTCAGCCTCCATCAGGAATGTAAAGATGTCTCCACCCTTGCCACACCCAAAGCAGTAGAAGAGTTGCTTATCTGGGTCGACATAGAACGAGGGGGTTTTTTCCTGATGGAGCGGGCATAGAGCTTTAAGTTTTGTTCCGCTTCTCTTCAGGGTGGTGTATTCCTGGACCACCTCCTCTATTCTTATTCTTTCCCTTATCTTCTCGACGAGCTCATCGGGCATCTCACTCCTCTATGGTGATAGCCTCCACTGCGCAGGATTCTGCTGCCTCTTCACAGCAACCTGCGGCATCGCAATCGGCACCCTCGAGCACGAAGGCTTTCCCTTCCTCATCCGCTCCAAACACCTCGGGGCATAGCTCCTGACAGACACCGCAAGCGATGCATACCTCTTTGTCGACCTTGACAGTCATTCTTGTTTCCTCCTTGGTTGCCTTGTTACTGCCTTCTCGATTTCCAGAATTTAATATTATTTGATATGTGTGCAAGAAAAAATTTCAATTTTTTTCAGTTTTTATCCAGACGATGGTTACTCCTATTTTTCCCTCTTCTTGTGGCGTCTCGAAGCGAAGAACATACGGATTCTGCCTGAGATATTCACGAACCTTTACATCGAGTCGCATCCTGCCTGCGCCGTGATATATCCGTATGGGGGAGACCCCAGCAATAATCGCATTATCGAGCAGCTTATCGAGCAGCTTTCTTGTCTCCTCGAATGTCATTCCCCTGACATCGACTCTGTCAGGCACATCGGGGATATCGTATGAAATCTCTTTTTCTATTCTTTGCTTGATTTTTAGTTTGTCGACAATATCTCCAGTCTTTATTTTGATTTTTTTGCCTTTGATGAGTATAGTATAAAAGTTATCCCTGTCGGGACCGGCTATCACCTCGCCTGTTGAGAGGAGCTGTTTTATCTTCACCTCATCTCCCTGTTCTATGGGAACATTTCTTCTGTTTCTCCTTTTCTGAATCCTTGTCCGGGCAGATTTCCTCTTTTCTTCCACTGTTTTCAGGAGGGTTTTTATCCTTTCCGGTTCCCCTTTTGTTTTCCGTAGCAGTCGCTCGATTCTTTTTTTCTGTTCGCTCAGGAACTGCTCGAGTTTCTCGTCCTTTTCCTCCTCGAATTCATCCAGTCGTTTGGAGAGTTGTTTCTCCTTTTTTGATAGTATCTCTTCCAGGTTTGCAAGGATTGTTCGCCTGTCTTCGACTTCCGCAATGCTACTGTGCAGTTTTTTCTCCTGTTTCTCCAGGCGGGATTTCAGCTTTTCCACCTTAGCGATAAGCTCATCGTAAGATTGTTTCTCTCTCGGGAGGAAGCTTTTTGCCCTTTTTATTACCTCTTTCGGGAACCGGTTTTTCTCCGCTATCTTAATTGCCCAGGAACTTCCAGGTGTTCCCATTTTCATATTGTATGTTGGTAAGAAAGCCTCCTCGTCGAACTCCATTCCAGCATTTTCTATTGCAGGGTTCTGTGATGCAAGCAGTTTCAGCTCACCGAGGTGTGTCGTAACAAAATTCAGACTACCTTTCTCTGTTAGAACCTCTACGATTGCCCTTGCCAGCGGGACACCCTCTTCCGGGTCGGTCGATGAGCCGAGCTCGTCTAAGAGAACAAGCGTTCCGGTGGTTGAGAGCTCGATTGCTTCCTTCCAGTGAATGAGGTGGCTTGCAAATGTTGACAGGTTTGCCTCGATTGATTGCTCGTCCCCGATATCGACGACAATATTGTGGAAGAATGGGACACTGCTCCCCTCAGAGGCTGGGATAGGGAGCCCACAGAGAGCCATAAGAGATAGGAGTCCGATTGTCTTCAGTACGATTGTTTTCCCGCCGGTGTTCGGACCTGTAATGATGAGTGTCCTGACCGGTTCCGGCATGGAGAGGTTCAGCGGAACGACCTCCTCTTTCTCCAGTGTAAGCAGTGGGTGGCGAGCCGATTTGAGAAGAAGCGTTCCGTCCTCCACAATCTCTGGTGCGTTGCAGTCGAATCGTGTGGAGAAGAATGCACAACAGGAGAAGAAATCGAGCTCGTAAAGTATCAGCGTGTTCGTCGATACAATCTCGAACTTTTCCCTTACCTCATCGCAGAGCATAAGCAGTATCCGCCTTATTTCATCCTCCTCGGCGATGTCCAGCTCGCGGAGTTTATTGTTCAAATCCACTATCTCCATCGGCTCGATGAAGACTGTCATTCCTGTTGCGGAATGCCCGTGGATTATCCCTTTTACCTCCTGCTTCTTCTCCTGCCTGATGGGAAGAACGAACCTACCATCTTTTATGGTGACGAGGTTTTCCTGAAGTATCTTCAGATAGCCGGGTTTATTTATATATTCTTTGAGCTTGTCATCTATCTGCTTGTGCAGAGACTTTTTCTGTCTCCTTACTTCTCGTAAGAGGTTTGACTGCCTCTCATCTACCTCCCCTTCTTCTGTGATATACTGGTATATGGTTTTATGCAGATTGTCTGTGGATGCGAGCGGTGAGAGCAGCTCTTTTATAGCCGGGAAATCGTTCCATCCTCTCTTCTTGATGATAATGTCCTCGGATAGTTTCACGACATCGGCGAGTTTTTTAAGCCTTTCGGGCTCGAGGATTGAGTCTCTCTTTCTTATGTGTGAAATCTCCGCTCGGACATCCTGAAGCAATGATAGATTCGGCTCGTTGAAACGCACGAGAAGCGATGTGCACTCGGAGATAATCGTCTCTCTTCTTCTCGCATCCTCGATGTTGTTGAATGGTGAAACTGACAGCAGTTTTTCCCTTGCTGCTCCGGTTCTTGCCGTCTCGGCAATTATCTCAAGCAGCCTTGGAAACTCGAGAACCTCTATTGCGTGCTCGAACCCCATCTATTCAAGGAAATCCTTCACAATCCTTATTAGTTCTCCTGGGGTCCCGGCGGTTGTCAGCTCGAAGAAGATGTTCTGGTTCTGGACAAGTTCGGATATCCGCCGGTATATCTGGAGGTAGTCGGTATCGTCGTATGGGGGAGAGGCAAGGATGAAGAATATATGTGTTGGTGCTCCATCCATAGAGGCAAAATATACCCCATCCTTCGATATTCCGATGGCAAAGACGAACCCTCTCACCTGCATCGTTCTTATATGTGGTATCGCTATCCCGCTTCCGATGGCTGTGGTGCAACGTTTTTCCCTGTTGACAAAATCGAGCAGAAGTTTCTTTTTGTTCCCAACAAGTCCCGAGTGCTCGACAAGTTCCACAATCTGGCGGATTACATTTTCCTTCATTCTCCAGCGGTCTGCATTGGTATAATCTTCAGTGGGCTTGTCCGGTAGTTTCCCCTGGGTTATATTCAGATTGACTGTCTCCTCTTTCAATACCTGTGAGAGTCTCATTTTTGCCTTTTTCTCGAGAGAGGGAAAAGTATTACCTCTCTTATGGAGTTGGTGCCTGTCAATATCGTAACGAGCCTATCGATGCCGAGTCCCATACCTCCGGCAGGTGGCATACCGTATTCGAGAGCGAGCAGGAAATCCTCGTCGAAGCTCTCCGTCTCAATTGCAAGCGGTGAGATTTCCACAGGATATTCGACAACGAATGTCGGCTGGATGAGTTCTGGCTCGATTTTGTGCTTGAATATCTCATCAACGAGCTTCCAGTAAGGTGCATCCTCGTCGAACCCAATCTCATTCTTCTGACAGTATGTAACAATTTCCTCTCTCTTTGCCTCTGGAACATCTATCCCTGTTTTCTCCTTTATTAGCTCGGTGAGTTTCAGTTTTCTGAAAGGTTTTGCTAAATCGATATCCTCTTTGTCGAAGGGAATGCTCTCCTTTCCTATCGATTCTTTTGCGACGAACCGGAT
>NATO01000068.1 GCA_002085385.1 candidate division Zixibacteria bacterium 4484_93 | reverse complement strand
AGCTGTGAGCGTAGTCTTACCATGGTCGATATGCCCGATGGTTCCGATGTTCAGGTGTGGCTTGCTCCTGTCAAACTTCTCCTTCGCCATTATAGCTCCTCCTTTTGCTAACGGATGAATCTCATCAGGAAGCGCAAAAGAGCTCCTGTAGCGAGCCCCTTGCTGATTCCTGATAAAACATCCATTGTTTCGTCCTCATAATCCTCAATATCGATATTTTTAAGAACATTATATGTTTTCTTGTCCCATTCGCTCATAACCTTGACAATCTTTTTCAGCTCTCCGGCATCGAGCCACACACCGTGCCCATCTGTGCATCTGTCGATGATGATACCTGTGGAATAAGAATAGTTCACCCTCTGCATCATCTTGCCACAGACCGGGCAGCGAATTTCCCCCTTCTCGATAGTGCTTTCATTAACCTTCCCATCGGGGAAATCCAGTTTCCTCTTCTCGACTATCTGTGACAGTGTGGAAGAATCTATCCAGATACCCCGACAATCGTTGCATCGGAGAATAGACTTTCCCCCGTGTTTTTCAAGGACAAGAACTCCCCCGCACCTTGGACATTTGAGTTCTGGCATTGCCCCTCTTTTTAGCCCACGATCGGACTTGAACCGATGACCTCGTCCTTACCAAGGACGTGCTCCACCTTCTGAGCTACGTGGGCAATTCAAACCCTTAAAATATCGATAAGATAAGATTAGTCAAGAAAAAAATTGCGAATGGTTACATTTTTTGTATATTGGAAGTAGCTCAAAACGGTGGAGATTATATGAGGGTTTTTATTCTGTTTCTCTTTCTGGCTCCGCTTTTTGCTCAGGAGGAGATTGGTATCCAGCCCACCAATATATCGTCTGTGAATTCTGGATGGGCTGATTTTGCACCTTACATAACTGCTGACGGGCGCTTCCTTTATTTTGCTTCCTCACGGGATGGGAACGAGGATTTCTACCGCTCCGAGAGGATAGGTAGCCAGTGGCAGACTCCGGAGAATATCGGTTCACCTGTGAACTCCCGATACAATGAGGGGTCGCTCTGCATTACCCCGGATGGTTCGATGATAATATTTTCATCCTGCGGCAGGCCTGATTCTTATGGTGGCTGTGACCTGTACCTCTCGCGGATGACGAAGAATGGCTGGAGCGAGCCGGAGAACCTTGGTGCTTCTGTGAACACATTTGCCTGGGAGGGGCACCCTTCTGTTTCTGCCGATGGTAAGATGCTATATTTTGCCTCGAACAGGCTTGGCGGATATGGTGGATTTGACATATACTGTTCCCGTCGTCTGCCGGATGGTTTATGGAGCAAGGCTCAGAATGTCGGTTATCCGGTGAACACCGCCAGGGATGAGCTATCCCCATTCATTCATACGGATGGTCAGACGCTATATTTTTCCTCCGCAGGACATCGTGGACTCGGGCTTTTGGACATCTATCGAACGGTGAAAGGGGATGACGGTCGTTTTTCCTCGCCGGAGAACCTTGGACCGCCTGTGAACACGCAGAGCAATGATTACTTCTTCTCCATTCCAGCCTCCGGTGAGTATATATATTTCTCCTCTGCCAGGAGAGGTGGCTTTGGCGATTCCGACATATACTTTATGTCGCTCGAGGAGGCTCTCAAGCCGAGGGTTGTTGCGACGGTTTCCGGTAGGGTGACGGACAGCCGAACAAAGGAGCCAGTATCGGCATCCATCAAGATAGAGAACCTGACCGATGCTGTTTTTGTCGATTCCCTCCAGACCAATCCGGCAACGGGTGGCTATTATGTTGTCCTTCCAGCGGGCAAGCTTTATGGCATAACAGTCGAGGCACCCGGCTATGCCTTCTTCTCGATGCACTTTGAGCTCTCGCCTGATGAGGGTTACAAGGAATTTAATATCCCTGTTCTACTCAAGCCGATAGAGGTGGGAGAAGTGCTCCAGATAAATAACATATTCTTCGGCTTTAACAGTGATAGTATTCGCCCGGAGTCCGAGAGCGAGCTTCTGAGAGCGGTGAAGCTTTTAACCGATTATCCCGGTGTTGGAATAGAGATACTTGGCTATGCTGATTCTATCGGGACAGAGACTTACAATCTTGGGCTATCCCGTCGACGAGCGGAGGCAGTAAAAAACTATCTTGTTGACCACGGAATAGATGCCTCCCGCCTTGTTGCAAAAGGAATGGGGGAGCTACCTCCTACCACCGGAAAAGCTCTTGCACTCCAGCGGAAAACAGAATTCAAGATTATGTCTAAGGAATAGGGCTTTTCCTTTTTTTGCTGAGAGAGAGCGGCTTAAAAGGAGATTCAAGGTTCATCTTCTTTATGTGCTTCATAAGGATAAACCAGAGTGTAACCATAAGTACGAGAACCATCACTGCTGATGCATATTGAACCCCTTTTGACCATCCGAACAACTCCTTTGGATACAGGAAGAAATTGTATGTTCCATGTGCAGCCGCAGCAAGGATTAGCCCGTTCACAGGTCTTGCGAAGAAGCTCTCCTTTGGATGGAATTTCCCCTCTCCAAGAGCATATCCCCAGAGCATAGAGAAAAGTATGTGAGCGAGTGTGGTCAGCGGTCCCCTGAAAAGTATCAGGGATGAACCGAACCTGTTGAGATATACAAAATTCTCTGCTGTGGCGAAGCCGAGCGATGAGGCTGAAGAATAGATAATCCCATCGATGGGCTCGTTAAATTCCTTCTTGCGGAAGATTGTAATGTGAACGATGAAAAATTTGACAAACTCCTCGACGGGTCCAACGATGAGGAGGTACAAGGAGAGCGTATAGGGAACAGAGTATGTGGTGAAGATTATTTTTAGCGGTGTGTTCAGTTTTGCCTCGAGCATCGCAGCGGGCACAGCAGCGAGTCCTCCCAGCAGGAAAACGAGTATAATTTTCTTGACAGGCTCCGGCTCGTATCTATCCATCCGGTAGACGAACAGCATCCACAGGACGCCGACAAAGATGGAGAGGAAAAGATTGAGAAGGACGCTCAATTCTGTTCCTGTTCATTCTCGGTTTCAAGCGACTGTCTGACCCTCTTCACAAACTCCTTTGCACTGTTCTCGCCGCGGGTCTTGAGCATATGATTTGTAGCAATTACCTCGGTGAGTGTCGAGACGCTCTTCCCCGGTGATAGGGGCAGTATTATCTCCGGAACGGATACTCCAAGCAGTTCGGTGTGCTGATACTTCTCACCAATCCGCTCGAGTTTCTCTCCTATCTCATTCCAGGGAGTGAGAGTAACCACCAGTTCAATCTCCTTTTTGGGTGTTATCGCTCTTATGCCGAATAGTTTTTCGATATCTATTACCCCCACTCCGCGTATCTCCATAAAGTTTCCACCGAGTTTGCTCGGGGTTGCGATGAGGGTATTCGGCTCGCGCCGGGTTATTCTTACCGTGTCATCTGCTATAAGCCTATGCCCCTTCTTAACGAGTGCTAAGGCACATTCGCTCTTGCCGATACCTGCCTTCCCGCGAAGTAGTATCCCGACGCCGTAGACATCCATCATACTTCCGTGTACCTCTATTGTCGGTGCAAACAGTGAGACAAGATAATCCGTTGCACAGGATATGAATCTTACGGTAGGGAAGTCAGCCACGAGGAGCGGGACACCGAGCCTATCGCACAGCGACACCAGAACCTCTGGCGGAGAGAGATTTTTTGTAACCACGAGGCAGGGAATACCCGTCTCGAGCAAAGCAGTTATGTTTTCCTGAAGGATATCTGGACAGATGCTTTTCGCATACTCTATCTCGCAGTATCCTAGAACCTGTATCCTCTTGTAGGCGAATTTCTTGAGGAATCCGGCGAGGGCAAGTGATGGTCTCTGAACCTCCGGAACGGTTATTGGATTATCGAGTCCTCGCTCCCCTGCAAGCAGTCGCAGGTTGAAGATTTCTTTGTTATCCTCGAAGAAATTTCTGACGGTTATTGTCTGCATATATAATCAGGGTCTGTGGTTTTTCAGCTTCTCCTTGAACTTTGATAGTTGTGCCTCTATCTTTGTGCTAAGCATATCCAGGGCAACAGTAAGCTCGTCGTCGGTTGCCTTTGCCATCAGTTTGCGCTGTGGGACCGAGAGTATAAGCTCAGCAGTATATCTATAATTTTCCTTTGTCAGAATGAGTTCGGCGTCTGTTATCCTATTGAAGTATTTATCAATGTCACCGAGCCGCTTTTCAGCGTAGCTTTTGATGGCGCTGTCCAGCTCGAAATGCCTTGCCGAGATTCTCATCTCCATTTAATGCTCCTTTCTGCTATATGTTTGCTTTGTCTCGAGGAAGACCTCCTCGGCAGAGAAAGAACTTCTGACAAGTGGGGCAGAGTAGACATAGGTAATCCCTGCTGATTCCCCGAACTCCCTGTATTCCTCGAACAGCTCCGGATGAATGTATTCTGCAACGGGCAGATGCCTCTCCGATGGTCTCAGATATTGTCCTATGGTTAGTATCTTGACGCCGGAGGTTGCCAGGTCGAGGATTGTCTTTTTGACCTCCTTCTTTGTCTCGCCGAGTCCAACCATAATCCCTGATTTTGTGATGATGTCAGGGAAGTTTTTCGCTGCAAATGACAGGACATCGAGCGAGCGGCGATAATCAGCCTGTGGACGAACGGTTTTATACAACCTTGGAACCGTCTCCACATTGTGGTTAAAAACATTAAAATCTTCTGCAAATAGCGATTTAAGGATATCCTTGTTTCCCATAAAATCAGGGGTTAGAAGTTCGATAGATACAGCTTGTGGTAGTTTTCTTATCTCCTGCACAGTCTCGATGAACTGTTCTGCGCCATAGTCGGGCAGGTCATCCCTTGTGACGGATGTTATGACGGCATATCTTGTGCCGAGCAGCTCGACTGCCCGTGCGATATTTGCTGGCTCATCCGGGTCCGGTGGGAGAGGATTACCCTTTTTTATTGCGCAGAACCTGCAGTTTCTTGTGCAGACATCTCCGAGTATCAGAAATGTTGCTCTTCCGAGGGAGTAGCAATGGTTTCTGTTCGGGCAGGCTGCTTCCTCACATACGGTGTGAAGCTGGAATTTTCGGAGGAGTTTGCGAACCCTTTTGCTTTCTTCGGTGGAAACAAATTTCTGCTTGAGCCAATCGGGTTTCATTACTCCCTTTTCGCGTTAGCTCTTCCGACCAGAAAAATAACAAAAATTCGAGGTATGTCAACTCCTTTGCCTTTTGCGGAACCTTGCTGGCGGGATATTGAGTTTCTGGCGGTATTTTACCACTGTTCTCCTTGCACAGATAATCCCTTCTTTGCGCAGCATATCGGATATCGCCTGGTCGCTCAGAGGGTGTGACGGGTTCTCTTGCTTCACGATTTCTGTAATCCGTTTCTGGACTTTCTCGGCGGATGTTGTCTCTCCACTCAAGTTTTTTAGACCCTGAATGAAGAAGTATTTCATCGGGTATATTCCATGAGGTGTCTGAACATACTTGTCGCTGACCACCCTCGAGACAGTGGCGGTGTGTATTCCAACCTCATTTGCAATCTCCTCCATCTTCAGCGGGTGCAGGTTCCCCGGTCCCCTCTCGAAGAACTCCAACTGGTGAGCGATTATCTCATTCATTGTAGCAATAAGTATGCTCTCACGGTGTTGGAGTGAGTTAACCCACCATCTCGCCGAGTTGAGTTTATCGAGCAGATCCTTCTTTTCCTCCTTGGAGAGCTTCTTCCGGTTCTTGAGCATCTTCATATACTGATGGTTGACCCTGAGGGTCGGGATGGACGAGTTGTTGTATCTAACCTCCCATTTCCCGTTTATCTTCTCCACGATAAGGTCAGGCTCAATTGAGTAGTTGGTAACATCGAACTCGGATGCAGGAGCAAATGATAAGGTTCTCAGGCTCGATAACGCCTTTGCGAAATCCTCGGGTGATACCCCCATCTTCTCCGGTATCTGGTATGTGCTATCCGACAACAGGTTCTCGAATTCCTCATTTATAATCCTGTAAGCGAGGCTGTCCTTCTTCCCGATGTTCTCCAGCTGCAGGAGAAGCGATTCCCTGAGGTTCCTCGCTGCTATACCTGGCGGGTCGAATGTCTGGATGAGTGAAAGCACCCTTTCTACCTCATCCATATCTGTTGGGGGAGTGAGTTTTACACCCTCGTTGATATACTCGATGATGGTCTCGAGTGGCAGACTTATGAACCCGCGGCGGTTGAGGTTCCCAATAATTGCCTCTCCTATTGCAAGTTCTCTTTTGTTATTTGTGGATAAACGCAACTGCTTCATCAGATGGTCGAAAAGTTTCTCCTTTGCAGGGACAATGTTTATAGGCTCGAAATCGCTTTCTGGTTCCTTCTCGAGTATGTGTGGAAACGATATGTTCATCTGGTCGATGAAGTTATCCCATTCATCGAGTTCCTGCTCGACCTTTTGGTTGGAATCCTGCTCTTTTTCCTCGACAATTTCAAGGAATGGATTACTGTCCAACTCCAGCTTCAGGTCATTCTCAAGCTCGAGCCGTGGTATCTGCAGAAGCTTCATCGTCTGAATGAGCTGGGGAGTGAGTATCTGTTTTAGGCTGAGCCTCTGCTCAAGTCTTAGTTTCACCATTTCCTTCTTTCCTCTCTCATACTTTAGTATAATCAAAACTGCGCAAAAATCAAATTCAAAATTGGTTGACATTTTTGATAAGGAGAATATTTTGTTAATTCTCAAAATTATTTATAAAGCATCGGGAGGCAAGGTAGAATGTCGGCATACGAAGATTTGAAGAGGAAGATTGATTCATACGAGGCAGAAATAGGCATAATCGGGCTCGGTTATGTTGGGCTTCCGCTGGCAATAGAATTCTGTAAAGCAGGTTATAAGGTCTCAGGCTATGATGTCAGCGAGCGGAAGGTTGAGCTTGTGAATTCTGGTTCCTCCGATGTGGATGATGTCCCCTCCGATGATGTAGCCCGCTTTGTCTCATCTGGAGCACTGAAGGCTCACTCTACGCCCGATGTCCTCTCCAAGGCGGATATCCTGCCGATATGCGTTCCGACGCCGCTCTCCAAGACAAAAGACCCCGATATGACTTATATCCGTCGGGCAGCCGATGATATAAAAAAGGTTCTTCGCCCTGGTCATCTTGTCATCCTCGAGAGCACAACCTACCCAGGGACAACCCAGGAGGAGCTTTTGCCCCTGTTTGAGGAGACGGGTCTTAAGGTCGGCGAAGATTTTTTCCTTGCCTTCTCACCGGAGAGGGTCGACCCTGGGAATC
>NATO01000067.1 GCA_002085385.1 candidate division Zixibacteria bacterium 4484_93 | reverse complement strand
CCCAGAAGGTCGAAGAATGAGAGCCTGTTCAGGTTAACAGGATTCTTCAGCATATCGAGCCAGAGCTCATAAAAACCTCCTCCCTCCTCTCCCTCGTGGGCAAGTCTCCTATAAAAGTCTTCAGCTCGGAGAGAGACAGACGATGTCGTGTCAGGATGGACGACGATAAAAGGCTTCAGGCTATCAAGCTTCGCAGGAGAAATGACCTCTGTTAGTTCATAGATACTCTTTATCCCTCCCTTACCTATCTCCTCGAGCGCAGCCCGGTTTATATCCACCGGAGCGGAAAATATGGGCAATATCCAGAGGAACAAGAAAACTACTATAAATATAAGCTTTTTCACTCTTCTTTTATCCATAAAAAAGTAATATACATTTTCTCGAGGGAAAATCAACTATTTAAGAAGGGAGCGATAGATATCCTCTATTCTCGGGATGATAGCATTCCAACTCCCTTTTTCTTCTATAAGATGGCGATTCTTCTCCCTTGCATTCCTGCGGAGGGTATCGTCTTTTAATGCCAGGACAATCTTCTGTGCGAGCAGATGAGGCTCCCTTCTTGGGAAAAGGTATCCGTTTTCACCATTTGTAATCCACTGGGTGTTTGCCGGGATATCGCTCACCACGGGGAATATCCCCGATGCGAGAGCTTCCAAAAGAGAGACACTCGTCCCATCGGAAAGCGATGTGGAGACATACACCTTCCCACAGGAGAGAATCTTGGGTATTTCCTCTCTCGGCACCCTTCCCCTGAAATCGACGGATTTGGCTACACCGAGCTTGGCAGCAAGCGCCTCGAGCCTCTCTCTTTCGGTGCCATCACCGACTATAAGGAAACGGGCTTCGGGGAAATGCTCAACCACCTCACCGACAGCGCGAATCAGCGTCTCCACATTGTAGATAGGGTTCAGATTCCTTATCGAGATGACCAGATTTTCCCTTTCCCTATCGGGGAGGTAGCAGGATTCATCTATCCCGATGGGAAGACAGACTATCTTTTCCTGTGGTATCCCCCAGGAGGATATAACATCCCTTATCATCTCGGAAACGGCGATTATTCTGTCCGCTCGCCTGAGTGTGAATATTGCAATCCTTTTCAGGAAGACGGACCTTCCCGGGAGCGAAAGGATATCCGAACCGTGAGCGGTTATCACAAGCGGTAGGGAGAGGAGCCTCGAGACGAAGACCGCAACGAAACCTGTCGGTATGACAAAATGAGCATTTATCAAACTCACCCTCTTCTTAATACAAATCCATAGAGAGAAAATTATCCCGGAGAGGATGTAGAAGGACATCCTGAGATATGGGGTCTTTTTATAATCGGCAAGAATCTTCCCGCCCGATGGGAAGATAAAGCGCCAGATATAGATGCCGTTCATCCTCTCAAATATGGGACTCTTGGCAAATATTCTCGGAGTGACGATATACATTTTCCAGCCGGATGCGGCAAGCCGTAGCGACATCTCGAGTATCCCTGAGCCCCTGTATCCTCCTGGGAAATCCGGGAAGCTCGATGTCAGGAAAAGCAGTCTATTCCTTGGCATTCTGGCGTTCCTCAAGCCTCTTCTCGAGCAGCCGATTCTGCCACTGCACCTTAAAGAGCTCTTTCCGTAGAATCACCATCTGCACACCCAGGAAGCCGAGCGAGAGAATCTGGAACCCTGCCAAAAGGAGGATGATAGTGAGATTCACAAGCGGCCTTTCGGGGTTCAACGCCCCCTGCCTGAAGAGAACATAAAGGTATATTCCGACACCGAGCCCGAGAAGAAGTATGAACAAACCGATAAACCCGAATATAAGGGCAGGTCTTTCTATCATTGAGAATACAAGATGCGAGCGAGTTGTCGAGCCAATCCTGAACTTCGACTTGCCTTTCTTCCTGCCCCGCAGAACCGCCGGCACCTCGACTACCCGATAGCCGCAGGCTAAAGCCTTCGAGAGTATCTCAAGATGTATGTCCTTGCCATCCGACTCGAGCAGAAGGGAATCAAGAACCTTCTTTCTATATGAGCGAAAAATCCCTGTAAATGTATGTATATTCCCTTTGAACGATAGTCCTAAAACCATATTGCCAAGCCTGCTAACGAGCAAGCGAAAGAACGGAACTTTTTCTGTGCCTCCACCCTTCATATAAGGTGAACCCACAACAATATCCACATCATCCCGCTCGAGCAAGGGCTGGACAAGATGCTCTATCTGGTCAGGGGAGTAGCTGAGGTCAGCATCGATGGTAACGACAATATCCCCTGTGGATGCAGAGAAGCCCTGCCTCATCGCATATCCGCGTCCTCTGTTCGGGTAATATGACACGGGAACAATCTCGGAATGTCTTTCAGAGAGAGCATTTACGACCTTTTTTGTGCCATCCGTCGAGCCATCGTCGACGAGAACTATCTCATAGGGTATTCCAAGTGGAGCAAGTCTGCTCTCCAGCTCGTCGACAAGCAGCAGGATATTTGCCTCCTCGTTATAGACAGGCACAACAACGGAGAGTTTATGACTTTTCACCTTCGCTCGCCTTGATAAACAAGAGCCTCAATTGTGAGAGCACCCCCTCGATAAAGCTCTTCTCCCTCTCGCTCAACCCGTCAGAAAATCTTCTGTGCAGCATCTCAATTGCATCGATGCTTCTGCGAGCCTGCGGTAGATTGAGTTTTTTCTTCCCTTCTATCGGGTTCGTCAGCTGTCCGAGCCCTTGGAGAGCACCAGCCTCCAGCATAACGACTATCTCAACGAAACTCTTCTCATCGGGGGTAAGCCCCTCAAACGGATTATCCATTCTCTCTCCTCACGGGTTTTCCTGGTTTTTTTAACTCAAATATGAACGCCTCCGGGGATATATCTCCCAGCTCCTCCTTCTCCGTTATCGTCAGGAAGAACTGTCCATTCTCCTGGATGAGTGCGGCAAGGTTTTTCTTCCTCGCTGCATCCAGATTAGCAAAGGCATCGTCCACGAGGAAGACAGGTCTCTTTTCTCTCTTCTCCAGCGACGATGTAGCAAGGGAGACAAGTATCGCAAACGAGGCAGACCTCATCTCACCCCAGGAGCCATATTCCCTTATAGGAAACCCATTCAGCCTAACCATAAGGTCATCCCTGTGTGGCCCGACAGTCGTCTCAAAGTATCTTTTGTCCCTCTCCCTTGCAGAATGCAGATGGTCAAGAATAGCCTCTGGTATCTTTTCCTTATCCTTTATCGGGAAGGAAGAATGATAGGTTATTTCCACCTTATCCTCGTTGCCTGTTATCCTACGGTATGTGTCGCTTACCTTTTCCCTTATACTGTCGATTGTATCGAGCCTCGACCTTACAATCTTTCCCCCGAGAGTAGCAATCCGCTCGTCGAGAACATCAAGATAGACCTCTCCCCCAACTGCCTCGCCTGATGCGAGCTTCTTGAGGTGAAAATATCTCTCCTTCACCAATCTCGCATAATTGAGTATCGTGGAGGACATCCCCGGTTCCTGCCGCATTATGGAAAGGTCCATAAGCTCCCTGCGAAGTGACGGGGAACCCCTGACATATTCTATCTCCTGCGGACCAATATAGACGATGTTTAATATCTCGAACAGATTGGATACTCTCTTCAGCTTTTTCTCGTTATATAATATATTCTTGCCGCTGTTCGAGAGGATTTCAACCCTTATCGATGAGGAATCCTGAAGCCTCAAGGAAACACTTCCTGTTTTTTCACCGAATTTTATGCATTCAGAGATTGCTCTGGTTCTAAATGACCTTCCCGAGCCACAGATATATATTCCCTCGAGCAGATTGCTCTTTCCAAATCCATTCCCCCCGATTATTATATTTTCTTTTTCGGAGAATTCGAGTTCTTCCATACTGAAGTTGCGGAATTTGTAGAGTCTTACACCCTTTACACACATTCTACTCCTCGGGAATATTGGACGGCATTATAAGGGCGAGGTGGTCGAACCCTTCTTCCTTCGGAAACGGCTGCACCATCACAGTGGACTTTGGGGAGTTGAAGAGCAACTTCATTTTCTCGCTGTCTGACCCCTTAAATATCTTCAGGAGTGCCTCGCTCGAAAACCCGATACAGATACTGTCCCCCGAATATTCGGCATCGAGCCTACGATATGCCTCACCGTATATCTGGGTATCAGATGCAGAAAACTCTATCTTCCCATCGGAGATTGCAAGTTTAACAAGATGAGTGAGCGGGTTCTCGAGTATTTTAACGCCGTTCAGGGCATCCACAAAGATTTCTCTGTCAACGATAAGTTCGCCCTTGGACTCCCTTGGAATAATCTGCTCATAGGCAGGGAACCGCTCGGATATCAGATTAGAGACGAGTGCGTAGTTCCCCACAACAAATACTATTCTCCCCTCCTTTGTCTTTACCTGCACATCTTCCTCATCGAGCATCCTTAGGAGAGTTATCAGGGTTTTACTCGGAATAAGGGGAGACACAGTTTCGCCAAAATAAGGAATTTCCTCTCCGATAATCTTAACAAAGGAGAGTATATGTCCATCACTTGCCACAACCCTTGTCTGGTCAGGGAGAAACTCGAACAAAACCCCAGAAAGAGATATCCTGTTTAGGTCACCAGAGACAGCATACATCGTAAGATTGAGCGCACGCCTTATTATATCAGCCTTAACGGTTGCAGACGCCGCTTTCGGTATGTCCACATCGAGCACAGGGTAATCGGAAGAGGGTTCCCCCGCGAGGGAATGTTTCATATCCTCACTGAAAAACATTACCCTATCATCGGTAGTTTCAATCATCATCTCGGAATAGCCACTCTGGGCATAGACAGAAACTATATCTGTCATCTTCTTCGCATCCACACAAATAGTTCCTTCCTCCTCGACTACCGTCTCAATCGTACCCCGAAGCATCATATTTCCATCATTGCCATAAAAAGAAAGAGACGAACCCTCTGCCTCTACAAGAAAATTCTTGAGTATCGGTTGTGTTATTCTCGATGAAACAACATAGCCCACTTTACTCACTAATTCCTTCAATGCTATAGGACTAACCCTGACCTTCATCTTTTATCCCTCCTATTTTTACTATTATTTTTTTTCTCTTACTAAAAAAAGTAATAATAATAAAGGTTGTGGAAAGTGTTTATATATACATAACTCCTTGCATAATAAAGGATTACCGAAAAGCAGATATGTTCCAAGTTTGTTAATAAATGGTGGAGACAAGGTAATAGTTTCTATGTTCTCTGAGTTATGCACCTTAATCAACAACTTTTCTATATTTAACTAACAGGTTGCTCACACATCGGGATAATTTAGTTTAAACTCCTTGCAAAGTCAATACAATTTTTAGGGCATATTCACTTTGGTGAGCCACTGGTGAGAGAATTCTTTATCTCCTCCACTATCTTCTGGACGCTCTTGTCTTTTTCTATCAAATTTTTCACCTTGTTGCATGCGTGCACAACAGTGGAGTGGTCTCTTCCCCCGAAGCGGAGTCCAATGCTCTTGAGTGAAGATGAGGTTAGGGTTCGGGAGAGATACATAGCAAGCTGGCGGGCAAACGCAATATCCTTTGTCCTCTTCTTCTCGCATAGGCTATTCTCCTGGAGGTCGAAATATCGCACTACCTGCTTCTGAATATCGCTTATCGTGAGTCCCCGATGGCTTACCCTTTTCTCCTGGGATAGAACCTTTCTCGACAGGTCGACGGTTATCTCTTTTCCGTACAGGGATGCATAAGCAATGAGTCTGATAAGGGCACCCTCTAAAGCCCGTATATTTGATGTGATGTTGTGGGCAATATACTCGATTACATTGTCGGATATATCGAGGTTATCAAACTCTGCCTTGTTTTTAAGTATAGCTATCCTGCTTTCGAGGTCCGGTGGTCTTATGTCCACTACGAGCCCCCACTTGAAGCGGGACAAGAGCCTTTCCTCGAGGCCCTCTATATCCTCGGGCGAGCAGTCGGCGGTCAGCACTATCTGGTGGTTCACCTGATAAAGAGAGTTAAACGCGTGGAAAAACTGGCTCTGTGTGCTCTCCTTTCCACCGAGGAACTGGATATCATCCATCAGAAGAACATCAACGCTCCGATATGCCCTTGTGAATTCCTGAATCCTGTTCTTGGACAGGGCATCGATAAAGTTATATGTGAACTTCTCGCTGGTGGCGTATATAATCTTCTTCTCCGGCTCTTCCTCTGCGATGAAGTTCCCGATAGCCTGAATGAGGTGGGTCTTTCCGAGTCCCACTCCTCCATAGATAAAAAGCGGGTTATACTTCGTCTTTCCGGGAGCCTCTGCCACCGCGAGGGCAGCGGTATGAGCCATCCTGTTAAAGTCCCCCACGACAAAGGAATCAAACCTAAACCTCGGATTTAAAAACCGTCCCCGCTCTCCCCTAAAATCGTTCGGCTCTTTTCCACCGCTGGGAGCGATGTAGGCAAGCGTCCCATCGTGGAGCGGATAGGCGAAGGAGATGCTCATATCTTCCCGTGCAACCTCGCCGACGAACTCGGCTATCAGCGGAAGATAATGTTGCTCTATCCACTCCGCTACGAAAAGGTTCTTAACCTTTATAACGAGCGACCCATCGGTAGAACCGGAGAGAACCTCAGCACAGGAAAACCATGTTTTGAAACTCTGTGGGTTTATCTTATCCTGCAAGCGGGTTAAACAATGTTTCCATATCCTCTGTGGATCCTCATACATAAGAACTCCCTTTATCCAAAAATGTCAACAGTTTTTAAAGACCAACAAAAAGGCATAACTGCCCAAACCATAAGAAGTTACAGGGTTATCAACACACTTATCAACAGATTATACACACCCTAACCCTTCTGCTCCCACCGCCGATATAAATAAAAATAAATCGCTGTCCATGTCAAGAGAGGATTTGCAAAAGAGGAAAAAAAGTTTATATTGGTTTTTAACATAAAGAATTACTGAAAACTGCTAAAAAACTATTGTTAGTTGTGCTATTTTTTCTCAATTATGACAGGGGGTTGTGTGAAAGATAAAGAGAAATATAGGGTGAAGAAATGTCGAGCACGATAGAGATATACACGGTATTGCCGGTGCTTCCGTTGAGGGAGCGTGTTGTCTTTCCGAACACGATTTATCCTCTGATGGTTGGCAGAGAGCGTTCGGTTGCCGCCCTGCAGGAATCTCTTATGATGGACAAGCAACTGCTCCTGTTGACCCAGAAAGACCCAATGAAGGAAGCTGTCAAGAGTTCCGACCTCTACCGTTTTGGGACGGTTGCCTCTATTGAGCAGGTGATAAGGCTCCCGAAGGGAGGAATAAAGGTTCTGGTCGAGGGGATAGTTCGTGCGAAGGTTCTGCGTTTCAGGAACAGGGAGGATTTTCTCGAGGCTCGGCTCTCTCTTATCGAGCGGAGCGGTTCCCCCGGTGGTGCGGAGATGGAGGCTTTATCGAGGAAGGCGAAGGAGCTGTTCGATGAATACCTCTCGCTCAGGCAGGAGATACCTGCCGAAGTTCACTATACAATCTC